>CAZIMH010000062.1:0-12862 GCA_964540155.1 uncultured Saprospiraceae bacterium | reverse complement strand
CACAGGAAGAACTGGAGTTCCAAGAATTAGAAAGCTACCTGAACGATGTCATAGACAGGCTCCCTGAAAAGTGCCGACTTGTCTTTATTCTCAACAGATTTGAAGAACTATCCTACAAGGAAGTAGCCGAGAGATTGGGTATTTCCGTAAAAACCGTAGAAAATCAGATGTCAAAGGCTCTGAGGATTCTACGTGCAGAGATGGTTAATTATAGAAAATTGTTGGAAAAAGAAGAATCGGGATAGGGGTTTTCTTCTTAATCAATGTCTTATTTACACGTGGGAAAGGATCATTTTATATCGTTAATAACCAAAAAACTCAATAGCGAACTTAATATCGCTGAGTTAAAAGAGCTAAACAGCTGGCTGTCAGAGAGTTCTGACAACAGTCATGTCCTTAATGACTTCAAGGACGTATGGGGCTCTGTTTCCACCTACAAATCCACAATTACTTTTGATGCAGACACTGCATACCAGGATTTTGTCAAGAAATATAATATTCCACAATCAAGTGATAATTCTACAAGCGCTACTGCTGCTGGTGGTATTTCTATACTAAGATGGCTGCTTAGTGCTGTCGTTGTTGCTGCGCTCGTATATGGAGGGTATCAAATGATGAATAACATCAATAACGCTGTATCTAATGACCAGTTAGTATCTAGAACGATAAATTTGGATGCATTTAGCACCGCTACCTTAGCACCAAGTACTAGCCTTAACTTTAATAAAGAAGATTTTACAATAAGTAAGTTAGATGGTCAAATGTATTTGGATTTGGCAAAGGAGGGTGGCGCACTAAACCTCAATTTTGAAGACGTTCAGGCCCAAGCAAAAAACACGATGCTTAACCTTCAAAGCTATGGGAAAGAAGATAAATTTATAGCAGATATAGAAAAAGGCTCCGTTCAATTTGAAATCAATGATGACCAAGTCACTGTAGGACAAGGAAAGCGTTTGATTTTTGATAATAAGAGTAAAACAACTGAAATAACTATTGCGAATCCAAAAAGTTCTGAGTGGAAAGATGGATTTATAAGTTGGAACAATACGCCACTAAATGAAGTGTTTACTTCTATAGAAAAATTCTACGGTGTGGAAATTACCGTTATTGATAATTCTCCTATAAATGCGCATTCACCGTTTACTGCCATAAATTACAAACCTGCTAATCTTAATGAGTGTCTACAACTTCTAACAGACGCTTATAATATGACCATAGATAGAGAAGGTAAGAAAATAGAGATTAGTAAAATCAGTGCTAAATAAATAACGCATAGTTTTTGTTATAGATATGTCAAGACATCTAGTCAATATCTTATTGACTAAATTTGACAGAGACTTAAGTGTTATTGTCCAAGTATAAATACATATTATCTATTGCCGCCATCTTCTTGATGGTAACTGCTTCCGCCCAGGAGGTTATCCCGGATGAGGTACTCATAGATTATACAGGCAGAGACAAATCACTAAGAGAGGTTTTATTTGATATTTCTGAAGAGGCCTCAGTCACCATTGCTTTCCAAGAAGAAATTTTGCCAGGAGATTCCCTTATAAACTTTAAGGTGAATCAGACTGAAGTAGGAGATGTATTAGAATATCTTCTAGACAAGCACCATGTCAAGTACAAAATCGTAGGCAACCAAATCGTACTCTATAAGGATGAATTCAGAAATAGTGATGACAAGATTACTATATCCGGATACGTAACAGACCTTCAGTCGGGTGAGTCATTAGTGAGTTCTAACATTTTTCTATATGATAAGACTTCAGGAACCATTAGTAATGAATATGGCTTTTACAGTTTCACCTTGCCCAAAGGTGTACAGCGGATATACTATTCCTATCTCGGTTATAACTTAGGCATCAAAGAGGTCAGTCTGATCTCAGATACGATTATCAATGTAGCCTTAGATCCTAGAATCCAGCTCAATGAAATAGTCATTACTGATACTAAGATTATTCCTTTGCCAGAAGCTGAATCTCCTGGGGTAGAAGTATTACCACTAGACAACCTCAATTCATTTCTCCCTGTGGGTGGTGAGCCAGATATCCTTCGCTTGGCGTACACTATACCAGGTGTTACCTCTGGGTCTGATGGTTTCGGAGGCTTGAGTGTCCGCGGTGGGTCTATTAATCAGAATCTTATTCTCTTCGATGGTGTCCCTATATACAATGCCAATCACTTGTTTGGTTTGTTTTCCATCTTCAATGCGAATGTCATTAAGAGCGCTAAACTATTCAAAGGCACTTTCCCATCACACTATTCTGGTAGACTATCCTCCGTATTGGATATCAGATCAAGGGATGGCAACAATCAGAAATTTGGGACAGACATATCCGTGGGACTGCTTACAGCTAAGGCATCTGTGGAAGGACCAATCATAAAAGACAAAGCTTCATTCTTGGTAAGTGCAAGGAGAACAACCGTAGACCCTTGGATAAACTCCCTAAATAATTTCAATTCTAATCCATTGACAGACAGAGAATCTGAAATAGGATTTTATGATATAAATGCTAAGTTGAATTTTAAGCTAGGGGAGCATTCTAAAATACATTTAAGCTATTATGTGGGCGATGAAACCTTCAATGATAGACGTGTCAAGAGAGATGATGAAACTGTGGTAACGCTTAGAGACATAGACGAACTGAATTGGAGTACTGGAAATACCCTGGCGTCGCTAAGGTGGAATACAAGAATTAATGACAAAGCATTTGTCAATGTATCCCTTTATACCTCCGAACATACCTTTAGGACCTTTGATCATGATAGAGTAGAATCTGTACAAGACAATGAGGTAGAATCTTCTGTTTATGAAGCAGGGTACTACCAAACACAGATAAATGACCAGGGCTTAAGATTGGATTTTGACTATTATCCTTCTGCCAAGCATATCATGAAATTTGGTGCCGGATATATAAGGCATGATTTTTCACCCCAATTTTTCTTTTCTGATCAAGATGACAATTTGGTAACTTTTGATCAGCCCGTTACAAGTGAAATACTTCAAAATGAGATTAGTGATTTCAATTTGAATTCAACAGAGATTGAATTATATATCGAAGATGAAATCAGATTCAACAAACATACAAGTCTAAATATTGGACTAAACCAACTGATATTGAATTCTGGGAAGCAATTTCTCATTCCTCAACCTCGGGTGCTTTTCAGGACTGGCAAAGGAAAATACCATCTGAAGGCCTCATGGGGTATGATGTCACAGTTCCTCCACTCACTTACTAATACTGGCCTTGGCGTACCAATAGATATCTGGGTGCCCACCACAGAAAATCTGATACCTGAACGTGCATGGACAGCTACAATAGGGCATTTCTTTGATTTCAACAGTCGTTCTTCTTTTAGTGCAGAATTTTATTACAAGCAGTTAAGTAATATCACCCGATTCGGAAGTGGGGTCCTAAGAATCACCGAAACTAATGATTGGGACCTACGCGTCCCATCAGGTTCAGGAGAAAGCTATGGCGCAGAATTCAGCCTTAAAACTAACATACTGAAAAAAACCAGATTTGAATTAGGTTACACCCTTTCATGGAGCTTCAGACAATTCGATGAGATTCAGGAAGAGAAATTCAGATTTAGATACGATAGAAGGCATGTTGTTAATGCCAGCTTAACTCACAAATTCAATGAAAACATAGAATTCTCTAGCAACTTTGAGTACGGTTCAGGAATACCAATTACTATTCCGAGCACCGTGAATTATAACTTTCTAGATAATGACAGAAATCTGACCCGAGTAAGGGTCTTAGATGCGATAAATAATGCCAGTTTTCCTGCTTATCATAGATTAGATGTTGGATTCAATTTCTACAATAAATATAGATGGGGTAGGACCAAGTTGACCTTGGGAGTTTATAATGTATACAACAGGCTCAACCCTTTATATATAGAAGAAATTGTTAATACTGATTTATCCATACGCTATGAGCAATTCTTTTTATTTAGGATTTTACCAACCTTCAGTTACAATATTTCTTTTTGACGCCTAGTATATGTTAAATCTTGGACCATTGCACCCATTTGCTATTTAAATTGTGCAATAGATTCGTAAGTATATTATCTTTGCTAAGCGTGACTTTATTGTAAAATTTACGTCAGATAATAGGAAGAACTAAGATTGAGAATTACCACTTTTATATTACTCTTATCAGTTTTATTTCTAGCTATATCATGCTCAGAGCCATTTGAGTTCGATATTCCTTCGTTAGATAGAAAAACTGTCGTTATAGCTGAGCTTGAATCAGGCCAGCCTATAAATGTTAGTGTCTCCTCTACTTTTGGTGTCAATGAAGAAGAATCTATACCTACTGGTACAGAAGGTGAAGTGATACTTCAAAATCTAGACGACGCAGACAGTAGAACATCTCTAAATTGGATAAGCAAAACTGGTCGTTGGGTTGTTCCTGAGTTTGATTTTCATCAAGGACAAGAGCTGACCATCGAGACCGATTTTTCAGACATCGGCTTAGGCATTACAACAGCTACAACCATTGTACCTCCTCGTTCTGGGATATCGTCTACATCACCTACAGAAGTAATGACAGAAGATGGCCGAAATTTCTGGTTCCTTAATTTTGAATTACAAGATTTAGGAGAAGGTTTTCATTTTCATATAATCCCTTTTATCACCGATGCAGGTATAGATTATACACTTGATATAGTCAATCAACCAGACGAAGATATACCAGCTGTTTTTGTCCTGTCACATACTGATGGCACACTTATTGATAATAATTTATTGAATAGAAACAACAACGTTTCTCTTTTAGTCAGAGCTCCAGAATCTATCGAGCTTAATCCATCCACGATTTATCTAAATGTGAGAACTGTATCTAATGATTACTTCATGTATCATAGGATGCTCACAAACCAAAAAGAAACACAACAAAGCCCATTTGATGCGCCGATTACTACTTTTAGTAATATAGAAGGAGGAGAAGGCATCTTTGCAGCTTACCAGACAGCGCTGGACTCTATTACAGTTCAGTAAGTCTAACGCTTCCTTTTTCATTTCTTCAGTATCCATCCACATTTCCATTTTTTCTGAGTTTATCGGTAAAACGAATTTTTAATTACGGTCACACCTATGTGTCTCCGATAGTAACCTAGAAAAAGAAAGTAGCTGATGGATTTAAACACAAAAACCCAATATCTCTCTGAGGTAAAACTATTTGAAAGTTTACCACAAGAAGATTTACAAGATCTTGCCTCTTTAGCCTCGGTAAAGAAGTACAGCAAGCATCAGATTATATATAGAGTAGGGGATAATCCAGAAGAAATCTACATTCTGATTAATGGTATAATCAAGATTATATCTAAGTCAGGAGAAGGAAGAGAAGTCATCAAGACTATTATCCATCCTAAATCTCTCTTCGGCGTAGAATATGTATCTGCACAAGCAGAAAGGATTAATACTGCTAAGTCTATAGATAAAGATGTAATCTGCTTTGCTATAGATTCCCAGGACTTTAAAGCCTATCTAAAAGAGAACTGGAATTTGACTGAGAAGTTTATTACTATGCTTGGGACAAGGTTGATGTACCTGGAGGACAGATTTGAGTCTTTAGTATTTAAAGATGCAAGAGAAAGAATCATAGACTTTCTAAAAGATAATGCTAAGACTAACGGTAGAAAAGTAGGCTTGGAAATGCTAATAAAGCACAGCCTTACACAGCAAGATATAGCCAACTATACAGGCACATCAAGACAGACAGTAACTTATGTTTTGAACGATTTGAAGAGACAAAATCAAATCTACTTTAAGAGAAAAAGCATCTTAATAAGAGATATATCTAGCTTGAGCTAAGAAGTAATATATTTTAAAAGGCGAATTCAACTAAGAAGCCTTTTAAATGATAGAAATACATTATACATTTGCAGGCGCTCCTTGATAAAGGGGCGCTTGATTATTTTATAGGAAGAGTGGCAGAGCTGGTTTAATGCACTGGTCTTGAAAACCAGCGTGCGGCAACGTACCGGGGGTTCGAATCCCTCCTCTTCCGCCATAATTTAGATAAACCCTTGAGGATTAACGCCTTAAGGGTTTTTTCTTTTAGGGAGTATCCACAATCCTTAAGATATCATGGCTATATTTTTCCTGTTGGTAATATCAGAGTAATTAACTAAACTCCATTAAGGCTGCTAATGAAAATCAAAATACAAGCCCCTCTTTTTCGTTATAACAACGCCTGTTAACATTACTCATGCATTAAAATACAATGAGGATACGTCTACTCATTTTTATCTTAATCGTCAGCTCTCCATTTCTGACCTTGGTAATAGTTAACGAGTGCTTTGATACACCTAAACGAACTGATAAATATTTAAGTGAACATTGCACTTGGTATTGCCATAATGTTACTTGTAAGCATTGGGAAAATGCTTACAAGCAAAATCCTACAAAGGTTAAGAAGATGCATAAAGACATATTTGATTGGTATGTCAATAGTCTACATGGTAACTCTTTAGGTCTAAATTATAGATTTATAAATCTTCTCATTTTCATCCTAGGTTATCCAGTCGCAGGTGGCTTATTAGTTTGGAATTTGATTAAGAGGATAAAGTAAAGTATGATGGATAGGTTTCAAGAATTGGGCATATGGATTTATAGTTATTGTACGGATTTCTGTATTAACCTTAGTTACTTATTTGGAATAGACTATGTAACTTTTGGAAGCCTCTTCTTTGGATTCTTTATGAATGGAGTTATAGCTATTCTAATTATTCTAAACTTATATTTTTCAATAAAAAAAAGGAGACTTTAAAAGCCTCCTCTATAATAGATTCAATTCGTTTTTTGTACCACTTACTTTTTACTTACCTTTCCCTTATCCTCCGACTTATCATGACCATTTGATTGTTCTTGTAGTACTGGTGGTTCTACTTTTACCTCCTCATCTCTTTTTACAAGCGCCTCTGGTAAGCTCATCCCACTCTGCTCCAGAAAGTCATTAAGCTGAGGCATCATTCCATATAGCCCTTGCACGAAGTTGCTCACTCCCGTTCCTGACCCACTGTCATATACCACCACCTTATCTATTTCAAGGTCTTTGATAGCGGAAGTTTGAATCTCAGCCAAGTCTGTTAATTTATCTATCATCAAATACCCTATGGCACTTTGTGGGTCGCCATTTGCAGCATCTACTAATTTTTTGAATCCCTCCGCTTGCTTAGTAAGTAGCGCTTCTTGTCCTTTCGCCTGAGCCATGTACTTTGCAAGTATTGCATCTGCTTCACCTTTGGCAGTCTCTCTTTGGCGCTCAGCTTCTGCTTGTGCCGCTATAACCGCCTTTTGCTTTTCTATATCTGCCTCTACTACTTCGTCCGCCTCTCTCTTCGCCAACTCCATTTTACCTCTGGCTGTTTCCTTAGACTGCTCTGCGAGATAGGCTTCTTCAAGGGCCTTTGCTGCGGCCACCTTCCGAGCCGCTGTTGCTTTTCTTTCTGCCTCCGCCACTTCTATATCCTTCATCGCATTAGAATTTGCTATCTTAATCTGTGCTGTATTTTTTCCTTCAGTGGCAATAGCATTGGCTTGCGCTTCTCCTATTTCTGCTTTAGAGTTGGCATCAGCCACACTGATTCTTTGTTTCTGATGCGCCTCTGCTTCTCCAATCTCAGCCACGGACTGAGAATCCGCAACCTGCACTCTTTGCTGCTGATTAGCGATGGCTTCCCCAACTTCAGCGCGGCTATTCGCGTCTGCTACTTTGACCCTTTGTTCTTGCTCCGCTTCTGCTTGACCTATAGCCCCTATTCTGGTTTCGTTAGCTACTTTTACTCTCGCATCATTGATGGCTTTAGCCGCCGCTTCTTTACCTAGAGCTTGGATATAACCTGACTCGTCCTGAATATCTGTTACGTTTACATTAATCAATTCCAGACCAATTTTGTGTAGTTCATTTCCCACATTGGTGTAAACTGAATCGACAAATTTATCTCTGTCTGTATTCAATTCTTCAATATCCATATTGGCGATAACAAGTCTCATCTGACCCATTATAATATCATGTGCTAATGAACGAATAGAGGGCTGTTCTAAGCCTAACAATCTCTCCGCCGCTGCGATCATTAGATTAGGTTTATTACTGACACCCACTGTAAACTGGGCAGGTACTGATACACGAATATTCTGCTTAGATAGGGCATCCTGAAGATTCACATCTATGCTTATAGGTGTCAAATCTAGATAACGATAGTCTTGAATAACGGGCCATACGAATGTGGCGCCACCAGCATAACATCTTGCTGATTGTTCACCACCAGTCTTACCATATACAACTAGTATCTTATCGGAAGGACATCGTCGATACCTACTTATGAAGAAAATAACGAGTAGAAAAATGAGTAGCAGTATAAAACCACCAATGATTAGATATTCCATTTGAGTTGATTTTTATATGTGATTGAAAATTCGATTCTATATAAACTAACAAGGTCTAGCAACTAACTTCTATACTTCAGATGTCACAACGACATATTCACCTTCTACTGAAATCACAGAAATTTTTGTGCCTGTGCTTATTTCTTTGTCATTTGAAGACTTAGCCTTTAGTTCTCGATTAACGCCATTAATCTCAATAGTAACTAAGCCTGAACCATCTTTAGGTATCTTTAGATAGACTTCTCCGTCTGAAAAAAGTGCATCATCCATAGACCAATTCACATTGGATTCATTCCTGAGCAGCAACTTAAAGATTTTGCTAAGAAGCCAAAATGCAGCCAGTCCGGCAACGACGCCGATAGAGGCTGCTATGGCTGGATTCTGTTCAGACCCTACCATGATTTTCATCACCCAACTTCCTACAGATATAAAAGTCAAAAATCCTTTGACAAAACCTATTCCACTGCCATCTGTATCTATCTCTGATCCACCCACATCTATATCTAAGTCTAATCCGCCTAAGAGGGAAAGCAACATTAACAAGATGAGTAAGCCGCCTGCAGAAATGGAAATCCATGTAAGTACTGTAACCATAATGAAAAATTACATAATGAGTAAACTATTAAAATAACATAATTATAGGATTTGGCCGTTCCTGATTCATAGGCCAGTCATCGATAACTTAGCTGGTTCTGTCGAAGAATGATGCATTCTTCAATCAAATGATGGCTTCAGATTATCTATTCGAATAATTAAAATGGCTTCTAAGAGGTATAATTTCATGTTAAATACCACTCCAAACTCTGATTTATAGCTTCATCGTCGGATAGAACGAAATCTCCAATCAACAATATTCTTGTATTGAATGTTAATAGACAAAGAAACTACATCGTAATTATTGATTTACAATTCTAAAGATATGAAGATGCGATTTTCACTATTCATACTCCTTCTAACTGTCTTCATGGCATGTAATGAAGAAACAGCAACATCCTCCACTACAGGACCTATGGGTTTTATGTCTGATGATGAATTTTTCCCCAATGTGACGCCAGAATTAAGGCCTTTTTTCATTGCTTTTGAAGAAGAAGCAGCAGAAAGAGGTTTTGCATTTAATTTGACAGACTTAGGCATTACCGGAAACATCGTTGAGCTAGGCGGTGGTGGCGTCATTGGGTTATGTAGAAGACATGATGACCAACCAAATAGGATCGCAGTGGATGTAGATGCCTGGCGAGCAGGATCAGAGGCCTTCAGAGAATTGGTCGTCTTCCATGAATTAGGACATTGTGTCTTGAATAGAGAACATAGAGATGAGCAAGAGGACGGGGTATGTCTAAGTATTATGCATAGCGGACTCACAGATTGTACCACCTCTCTGGAAGACGATCAAGAAAGAGAATTATATCTAGACGAATTGTTTGTCTTCTAATCTATAAAATGAATCACGCTACGAGGCTAAAATAATTTTAGCATCTACCGCTTTAATGTTATATCGACCTTTCTCATTCTTTACTAACTGCCCCATAGCCGTATCCTTATCATGCTCAAAGATGAAATAGGTGTTTTCATCAAGGGACTTCTCATAGAAAGTAGCTTTCTCATTGAGAGTAGTTAACGGTCTAATATCATAACTCATTACATAAGGCATTCGTACATGATGTGCTGAAGGAAGGAGGTCAGTTGGAAACACAATTCGTTTATCCCCATAGAATATTCCAGGAACCATCATGGCTTCGGTGTGACCATAATAGAAGTCCACT
Organism: uncultured Saprospiraceae bacterium; assembly: GCA_964540155.1. Lineage (GTDB taxonomy): Bacteria > Bacteroidota > Bacteroidia > Chitinophagales > Saprospiraceae > RFSX01. Next base: position 2,698 of record CAZIMH010000062.1, on the reverse strand, counting down.
GTAATGTTATCTGTAAAATTAATCCCATCTACTACATCTATAAATGACAGTTTCTTTTGTTCTATCAGAGGCACTATGTTTTCCTTTAGAAAAGATGCTTTCTCTCTATAGTTAGGATTCAAAGCCCAATTTAGGTGAGTTTCATTTGTCCAGTATGTTGCATTAGGAAATTGTGGTACGATGTTACCCTTTGAATCTCTAACCAGTGCTCCACCACAATGATCAAAATGCAAATGAGTTAGAAAAACATCAGTAATTGAATTTGGATGTATTCCAATCTTAGTCAAACTGTCATTTAATGTATGCGGTCCATGAGGTTCAAAGTGAGACCTAAATCGATTATCTTGCTTGTCGCCCATCCCAGTATCTATCAATATTTTTCTATCACCGTCTTCTACCAAGACGCATCTCATAGACCAGGTACACATATTACTCTCATCGGGTGGATTCATTTGTGACCACAATTTGTGAGGAACAACACCAAACATCGCGCCGCCATCCAATTTAAACCATCCCGTTTCTATTAAGTGGATTTTCATATTCTAATTAATTAAACTTATAGATCCTACGAACTCAAAATCTTCCCTAAACGAAAATTCAACCAGTAATTTGTAGACATAAATACCCGTGTTTGCTTGAGTCCCATTAATTCGTCCATCCCACCACTGGCTTATTTCTGATAATGGCGAATCATATATGCCATATACCAAATTACCCCACCTATCATATACTTCATAGTGCACAAGCTGCCCAGCATTATCAGGGTGGTATAAAGGACCAATAGATAAACTCTCCTGACTATTAAAATCAAAAATATTAGGAAGGTACAGCTTGAAAATCTCAGTGCAGGTATTGTTGAAATCTGGATTTTCAGGCGAAAGGCATTGTCCACATAGATCTATAACTGCGTCACCCAAAAGCACCCCGTCACAATCTCTACAACTATTATTAAATTCTGGGTCATCTATCGGTAAGCAAACACCACAGGTGTCTATCACAGCATCGCCTTGCAGTACACCCAGACAATCAGCACAATCATTGAAACTAGGGTCTTCTGGGAATAGGCACAAGCCACAACCATCTATCTCTGCACGTCCACTAGGTGTTCCTAAACAATCACAGACAGCTAAATCAATCTGAAATCTGACAGAATCAACAGGACAAATAGGGTGACCCTCATTTACAAGAAAGAATATTTCAATATCAGTTTGTTCTTGAAAGTCTTTTGGATTGAATATAGAATCCTGACTTACTCCAATACCTGACCAGATACCATCTGTATCACTAAGCAAGTATTGATTAAGAAAGATACTCGTATCCACGGCACATATATCTGTAGGGAAAGAGCCTAGTTGAGCGCCACAATCACAATTAGCGCCTTGTATACCAAAAATCCGCTGAAGCTCAAGACCTGGATTACATCCTCCGAAATCCAATCCAATTACCCTTACTGCTTTGACGACATCATCATAGGGATAATCAGATAAATCATAACTATTAATCAGCCTGCCATTCAGCGTATCTAGAAAAGTAAAATTGACCCCATCAGGGCTGACCCACACTTCACCTAATTCTTGTCCACCACCTTGTTCTTGTATAAATAAATCATCTTGTCCTGGCGCATCGAAAATTAAGTTATCTGTAAATCCAACAGTGATATAACTTCCTTCCGGCAGACATACAACAAAATCTGAATCTCCCAAGCATACTTCTGGATCTATCAAGAATAATCTACATCCATCAGAGGTGCCATTATTTCCATAAAAGTCATTAAACTCAGGATTAGTGCCAGAATAAAATGCATCTATAATGGTATCTGCAAATTCAGTCTGGCCAAATGTAACCATTGGACAAATCCAAATCATTGAAAGTAAAAACAGATAGCGTATTATCATTTATCCAAGAAGTTCTTGCATCCAAATTTTATAGGAATCATTTATCGCTAATTCATTATAGGAGATATACGGAATATCATAAGGGTGATGGGCCTCAATATGTTTTACAACTTTATCTTTATTTTCCATCGATGTCTTGAAGGATATTAAAAACTCTTCTTCCTCATAATACTGGCCTTCCCAATTGTACTGGCTAAGTATTTTTTCTGTATGAGCACAAACTACCAGATTTAACTGTAACAACTGCTGCGCTAGATTTTTCGCATCCGCTGCTTTGGAAACAGTAGTTGTAATTGCTGCAATCATAAAGCTAAGATTTCAGACATATGAATCATGCTATCATCCGGTGCTTTCTTTAGAGTAATAGCATCTTCTAGTTTTGTAAAAGTAACTTCTTTATTGACGACACCTACAGCCACCTTTGATTGACCCGCAAGTATACCTTCCACAGCATGAAATCCCAATTGGCTAGATAATACCCTGTCGCTTGCGGTAGGGGAGCCTCCTCTTTGGAGATGGCCTATAATCGTAGTTTTGACATCCAATTTTTCATACTTCTTGGCTACAATCGAGGCTATATCATGTGCATTACCAGAAGTATTACCTTCGGCAACTATAACCAAGTTGAATAGCTTACTTCTCCTTGCACCTTTATATAGTGTATCAATGTATTCAAGGACAGAATTTTCCTTCTCAGGAAGAAATATCGCTGAGGCGCCACTTCCTATGCCAGTGTGTAAAGCAATATAGCCTGAATGACGACCCATCACTTCTATAAAAAATAATCTTGAATTATTTTCTAT
>CAZIMH010000061.1:0-13046 GCA_964540155.1 uncultured Saprospiraceae bacterium | reverse complement strand
CACTGATAAAATATGTATACATTAAAATAACGCAAACATTAATCCAATCCTGATTCAGCTAAAATTATAAGTTACCAGCTGATATCATCATCTGAAGAAGCGGTGTCCTGAGTTGTGGTTTCTTGGGTTGTAGTTTCCTGAGTTGTGGATTCAGTGCTAGCAGCAGATTTCTCCTGCTCAGCCTCCAATCTCATCTTTTCTTCCCACTCTAACTGTCTTTTTTCGTAGAGTTCGTAGTCAAAATCAGGCATAAGTTCAGTCTTGACATGATTCACTGTTTCACTTAGACTGTTCATGAATCGATTGAAATCCTCCTTATAAAGGAAAATCTTGTGTCTTTCATAGCCATTGCCATCAAATTTCTTCGTACTCTCCGTAATGGTGATATAATAATCTTCACCTTTCGTTTGTCTCACATCAAAAAAGTAAGTTCTCCTTTTTCCAGCTCTAACTTTTGAAGAGTAAACACTCTCAAATTTTTTATCATTTTCCACCTGATTCGATTTGTTTTCGGTTTAACATTATGTCTAATATAGGAAAGTAAATCTAAAATCAAACTAAAAAAGCCTAGGTTAACTTTCTAACTATTTTGTTTGTCTTGTAACTATTTGGCGGTAGTAACCATCTTTTTCTACTAATTCAGCATGTGACCCCTGCTGTACAAGTTGACCTTTATCTAGCACATAGATTTTGTCAAATTGGAAGAGACTGGAAATACGATGTGTGATTATAATGGCTGTTTTGTCCTTTAAAGCATCATTCAGGTGACTCAATATTTTGTGTTCTGTATTTGCGTCTACAGCTGAGAGGCAGTCATCAAGAACAACGATGTCTGGCTTTTTTATGAGCGCCCTGGCAATGGAGAGTCTCTGCTTTTGTCCTCCAGATAAGGTGACACCTCTCTCGCCAATAACAGTTTCGAATTTTTCTGGAAAGCCATTGATATCGCTCTTGAGTGCGGCTATCTCTGCAAAATCCTCAATCGTCTGTTGATTTGAATTTTCATTACCAAAGTTGATATTCTCTGAAATACTATCAGAAAACAAAAATATATTCTGAGGTACATAGCCGATTCTTAATCTGATATTATGTAAATCATGCGCTGCTATCGGCTTGCCATCCAGCAATATCTGTCCACTATTAACATCGTAGAATCTCATAAGTAATTCTGCAATGGTACTCTTTCCTGAGGCTGTCTTACCTACGATAGCTATCTTTTCTCCAGGTTGGATGGACAGGTTTATATTCTTCAATGCTGTTATTCCTGTCTCAGGATAAGTAAATGAAACGTCGTCAAACAAGATTTGCCCCTTAAGTGGATTAGGCGCCTTGGCATCATTTACAATTTTAGGCTTGATTTCTAGAATTTCATTGATTCGAGTCTGTGAAGCGGAGGCAGTTTGGATAATGCTCGCAATCCATCCTATAGAAGTTATTGGCCAGGTAAGCATACTAATATAGATTACAAACTCAACGATATTACCGTAACTGATTTGTCCACTCATGACTAACTTACCACCTATATATACAGTAAGAAGGGTACTGAGGCTAACAAGTAATATCATTAAAGGAAAAAATAAGGCCTGCACTCTAGCTAATGAAAGTGATTTGAACTTGAAATCATTGCTTTCTTCGTCGAAATATTTGTCGAACTCCGGCTCCTTTCCATAAGATTTTACAATTCGGATACCGGAATATACTTCCTGCGCTATACTGTTAATCTTAGCTGTCTGCTCTTGAATCAACGTACTTCTTCTATTAATGATACTGCTCACATAATAAATAGAGATAGAAAGAAACGGCAAAGGTAGGAGAGCATATAGTGTCAATTGTTGATTGACCTGAAACATAGAGTATATGATGAATGAAAATAGGAAGGCAACTCTGATTCCATACATTATAGCGGGACCTAAGTACATCCTGACTTTGGAGACATCTTCTGAGATTCTAGACATCAAATCTCCAGTCTTACTTGACTTGTAAAAAGAAAGGTCCAGTATCTGATAGTGTTCGTATATATCTTTACGCAAATCATACTCTATCAATCTAGACATGACAATGATTGTCTTTCGCATACAATACATGAAAAATCCTGATATCAGACTACAGCCGATGACCTTCCCCCCAAACCATAATACTTGGCCTGCGAATATGTCATCATAACTCCCTTCTTGACCTGTCTCAGCCAAATTTTGAGTTTGGTCAATCATGAAGTTCAGGGCCTCACGAATAACGGGAGGTATAAGGATAGAAAAAAAGACAGAAAGACCTACGAATAGAGCGCCTAAGGCAAATCTAACTTTGTATCTGAGAAGATATTTATTGAGATATTTAAGACTATTCAACCAAGCTTTTTTCTAAGTACGAAAATAGGTATTTAATTATACTCTTTTCGAAGACTTACGATGATTTAGAAATCAAGATAGGGTAGCATATTTTCTATCATATCTGGAGGCAAGCCATGGATTTGTCTTAAGGTTTCTAAGTCCGTGATAGCACCATGCTGATCTGTATACCGTGCTATAATACGTGCACTAGACCAATTGATATAGGGATGATTGACTAGGTTGGCTGGATCATCATTTATATTTATTTTCTTGATAGATGGTGTTATAATCAATCTATTGGAAAAGGTATTTATGACTTCCTCTTCTAGGCCCCATACTTCACTTAATTGGTCTATGCTGTGGAATCCACCCAAACTATTTCTGTACTTTATTATTCTTTTGGATAATGTAGGCCCTATGCCATAAAGGCTCATCAACTCAGTTGTGTCAGCAATTGCAATATCCACCTTTGGCCTAGGTTTTGGCAAATAAGGTTTATACAAGCTGTCTCTCTTATATGATTTTTTGGGTTTTGGGAATTTAGGCTTTCTGATTTTCTTAGGTATGTTACAATAAGGAAGAATCTGGTGATATGTAATAGAGTCTAGCGAGTAGATTTTTTTCATTCCCTCACAATCCCAAAATTGACCTCCTTTGTTTAAGTAATTATTGATGACCTTAATCGTGAATGGAGATAAACCCATCTTCAGCCAAGTCAAACTATCAGTTGAGTTAGGATTAAAGATTACATACTCTGGGGGTCTTTTAAAATAGACTTTACCTCGGGACTTCTTTTTTCCTGAAGATAACTTGTTGATTTTTTCTCTTGAAGTGCTGTCTACTAGTATCTCTCTTTTGGTAATTATTTCATCCAAATTATAGGTCATTGGTTTTTCAGATAGTACTGGTTTGTAGAATAAGGTAATCAGATAAGAACTCACTAATAGTAACCCTAATACGCCTAAAATTATAGACTGTTGTCTAGTGAAGTTGATGGATTTGAATCGTTCTCCCTTTTTCATAAGATGACTTCGAATGCACCATGATTGGTCGTGAAATGAATAGGGATGCCAAGTTCATAGGCTGCTCTTGTAATAGCAGTTTTGTATTTCTTTACTGTTCCATCAATGATGATTTGGTTTATCTCAAATCGTTTTGCTAGTTTTCTTATATCAGTAAAAGAATGCTCAGAGAGTACTAAGAAATCTATTGGCTCCTTGCATTCAAAGTCCAAGATTGATTCAGATGGATAGAATAAAAATAGATACCCATCCAAGCTATAAAACCCTTCTACAATTTTTGACCCTACTTCCTCTGCCGTAATTTCTTTGTATACTCTCTGTGCTAGTACATTATTTTGGGTTATATAATCTACCTGTCGTGGTGAGTTTATGCCAGGATTAATAGATAGAAGTTTCCCTTGGAAGAAAATATGGGATACACTATCAGAATAAATGTCATAGACAACGAATTCTTTTTCTCTCTTGATTATCCAATTTTCAAGATTGTGGTTGACAGATTGTGCTATCAATAAAGTGAGACAGATGTACAAGTACTTCACTTTTCTATGAGCCAGAAACAACATGCCAGCCAGCATGGCACAGTATATTATGAATATAGATGTCTCAGAAATCCATAGGCCATCTGCGCTGCAATAAGGTAATTTTTGTGATTGAAATATGACGCTATTAAAAAAGCTAAGCAGATGTTCAAGGCAGAAAGCGATGAGTTTAGTTAGGATAGCTTCTGCTCCTAGTACCAAATGTGACAAGAGTAAGATTAATCCGGCGCTGAGTAATATGCCAGCGAATGGCACAGCAAAAACACCTGTCAGCCAGAAGTAGAGGGGCAGCTTATGAAAGTAGAATATGGCCAATGGTGAAACCAATAATTGAGCAGCAAATGACATGGCCATCAGATTCCAAATCCCATTGATTATCCGATATTTCGTTTTTATAAGATTTCTAATTCTTTTATAAAAGAACATGATGCCAGCTAAGGCCAGAAATGAGAATTGGAAACCAGCTTGAAATAAAAACGAAGGAGAATACAAGAGCATCAGAAGTGCTGCTAATGAAAGCACATTAAATGATATGCCTTTTCTCCCTATGGATTTTGCGAAGAAGTAAAGCGAGAACATGATGGCCGCTCTAGTGACCGCAGCTGCGGCTCCTGTCAATAAGGCAAATCCCCAGACAGCAGCAATGCTAAGGATGAATTTCAATACTCTAGAATACTTATTAGAATTAGAAAGAAACATCAAGCATATAGCTATCAAGGCTGAGACAATGCCAACATGTAATCCACTGACGGCTAAGATATGAACAGATCCCGTATCAGTAAATGCGTCATATAATTCATCACTCAAGAGATTTCTTTCTCCCAGCACCATCGCAGAGATTACAGCTAGATTATTTTTCTTTTTGATATGATGACTTAAAATTCCCTGGCATAAATTCTGGTATCTTCTCGCTTGGTCCCAAATGTCTATTTTTTTATTCTCTAATAATTGGTAGGACGGTTTAGTACAAAACATACTATGATATATCCCTCTATTATGTAGGAATGCCTGATAGTCAAATACCTCTGGATTAGTATTTTTTTTCTCTCTTCTGAATTCAGCATTGGTGATAATAACATCGCCTGATTGCATATCCTCAAGATTCATGTCTTTCAGATAGACCATACATTTGCCTGATGTTTTGATAAGGGAATCTTGTGTTATGCCAGCATAGAGTACTCGGCATTGTGCTCTCACATTACCATCTATCTGTTTGCTATTTTCGGGAGAGAGTACATAGTAAGTGGCACCATTGTAAACAGAAAAATGATTGTAGTGATAATCTATGCTAGAAAAATGCTGATGCAAATAGCCAATTAGGACAAATAAGGATAGTATGCAATAGGACTTCAAAGTACTTCTGCGCTTAATGAAAATGGCCGATAAGCTAAGGCCCAAAGCTGCAAGAACAAGGAAGTCTCTGGTATAGAGTGATTGCTGTGGAAATGATTTGCTTAAAGCTATTCCAAGACAAAGCGGTATAACCACTTTTAGCAAAGGCATTGCGTTAAGACCGTTGTTCATCTTGGAAGATTTAGAAATTGCAATAGAAATTTAGTCAATTGGCGTGGCTTTTAATAGCAATCAATTTGCTTTTTGTCGTTTTAGTGGATTCATTCTCAATACTTTTTTAGGTGATATGAGTCTAACTAAGTACATTAACAGAACCTAATTAAAATATGCAGATGAGAGTAGTGGTGGTATTATTATGGATAGCGACAGGTCTTGTGTATTGCAAGCAAAAGGATAAATGCTGTGATGAAACAAGCCCGGGTGAGCCTATACATAAGCAATCCAGTGACAATTCAACTCTTGATACAGAGTCCTCTGCCGAAACAAAACACTTTCTAATTGGCCCGCTATTTTCCAAGTCTTCTTCAGAGTTGGATTCAAATTATTTTGCGAACGGTCTAGCGAAAACTATAAAAGACAGTCTGGCTACAGGAAGAAATGTTGTAATTACAGGATATGCCTACTTTGATGAAGATATGCCAGAAGAATTAGCTATATCTAGAGCAGAATCTGTAAGACGCAGCTTGGATATATCTGATAAATTATCCAGCTTGGAGTTCAACGTAATGGATACCTCTGCTTTCAAAAAGCATGGCATATTTGCTAATTACCGATTTGTAGAAGGGGTAACTAGTGCTGAAGCTGTCACGGATGATGACAGAATCTCCCCAGAAAATGATAATCGATTCAAAATTTATATAGATTCATTAGAGAATGGTAAGCTAGATGAAATGACTATAGCGAAGCTCAAGAATGTTGCTTCACGGTTAGGTAATGGATTCTGTCGTGTTCAATTAATTAATGGACATGAGAATCCTGCATATGGTGATTTTCTTGCTAATAGAATGGAACAGACGCTAATAAGATACGGTATGAGCCCAGGGAGGGTCAATGTACTTAAGATCAAAGACGAAGAAGATTCGAATTATATTGAACTTGTAGTCAAACAGTAAGCCTTGTGGGGATGATTCATTTAAGCATACTTTCAGATTTTTGCACTTGGTGGCCTTTCTGGTGGATTGTTCCATTTCTACTCGGTTGCGCCTTTGGATATCTTTCCTTAGGTAAATACAAATCAAGATTAAAAAAGCTGGAATCTGAAGTAAGAGATGAACGTGCCAGCGTATATAAGTACGAAAAGTTATATCAGAAGTGCCAGAAGGAAGCCACTTTAAAGGATAACAAAATCGAAAATGATGCAAAAACCGTTGCAGACTTAGAAAAAAGACTATCCTCAGCTAAGAAAGATATATTGTTACTAAAGTCCTTGCCTCAAAAGGAACCCGTGCTACCACCAAAGGCGGACAACAGTATAGCTGATGTCAGCAAGCCTCCTTCTCAGAATACTAAAGAAGAAGGTATTACTGCAAATAAAGAAGACAAACAATCGAGAATCACGGACAGTCTAAAATCTTCGAATCTTCAAATCATTCAGGGGATAGGTCCAAAAATCGAAACTTTGCTGTTCGAAAATGGTATCAAAAACTGGAAAGATTTAAGTAGTAAGAGTTTTGGTGAACTAAGAGCAATGCTAGACAATTATGGGACCAGATACAGTATTGTAGATCCTTCCGATTGGTCCAAGCAGGCTAGTCTTGCACATAAATCACAGTGGAATGCACTCATTAAGCTACAGAATGAAATTGGCAATTCTTCCAAACTACAAAGAGTACTTGTCCGCTTGGGATTAGCCTAATTCCTTTAAATATTTCTGCAAGTCACTGAACTTCCTGCCTGACTTAGTCATTAAGAGAGTGAATGGCTATCAAACTAATAGAATCAGTATATTCAAATGATTCAATTTACTTGAAGTCAAGCGTGCTTATAATTCATGCTTAAGTCAAATAATCATTGAATGGATAAGGAACAATTTTATAAAAGTCATGAAGGACTTCATGAATTATATTTATCTCAAGATTTTGAGCTACTTGAAACTCAAGTACATGAGTATTTAAAAATAGCAGAGGATTTTAAAGATAATTGGAACTACGGAAATGCCTTACACAGATCTTATATCTACTTAGGGTTAATAGCGTTGAGTAAAAATAAACTTAAGGAGGCTGAAAATTATTTAAGGCTTAGCGTTCAAAAGACCTCACCTCAAATAAAAACCTTTGGACCTAATATGCTTCTAGCAAGTAAATTTTTAGAATTAGGTGAAAAGGAAATTTTCAATAAATACTTAAAGGCATGTAAGAAAATATGGGGATGGGCATTTAGGACTAAATGGTATTGGGAATGTAGGAAAGCTTTAAGGCGTGGTGAAATACCAAATTTTGGACTTAGACTAACAGTGAATTTATATGATAAATAAAATGAATGAAGCCTATTTCGCAGGAGGCTGTTTTTGGTGTACAGAATCTGTATTCCAAAATGTCAAAGGCGTTCAAAAGGTTGTGTCAGGGTATGCAGGTGGAAATATAAAGAATCCTACCTATAGAGAAATATGTTCAGGATTGACTGGACATGCTGAGTTGGTTAAAATCACCTTTGACTCAGAGGTTATTTCTTATAACGAACTAATGAAAATATTCTTTGCTACCCATGACCCCACAACCTTAAACAGACAGGGTAATGATAGTGGTACTCAATATCGCTCTGCTATTTTTTATACTAGCGAAGAGAATAAGAATGCTTCAGCACAATTCATAAGTGAGGTAGCCTCGACTATGTGGGATGCACCGATAGTTACAACTTTAGAGCCTTTAGAAGTGTTCTATGAAGCAGAAGCCTACCATCAGAATTATTACAATAACCATACGACCAAGGGCTATTGTAGAGTTGTAATACAACCTAAGTTGGCAAAGTTTAAAAAAGAATTTCAACACTTATTAATCTAATCATGGATAAGAAAACATATAATGAGCTAACAAAAGAGGAATCTTATGTCATAGAGCAGAAGGGAACTGAGAGACCGTTTACTGGTGAGTATAATAATCACTACGTGAAGGGAACCTATGTTTGTCGCAAGTGTGATAATCCCCTGTACACCTCAGAGGCGAAATTCAAATCTGGTTGTGGGTGGCCTTCTTTTGACGATGAGATTGAAGGCGCTGTGAAGCGAGTGGCTGATGCGGATGGTCGTAGAGTAGAGATTGTTTGCAATAATTGTGATGGACATCTAGGTCATGTCTTTGCAGGAGAACGCTTTACTGCTAAGAATACACGTCATTGTGTGAATTCAATTTCTATCAAGTTTATTCCTGCTTAACATTTATCTGTTTTGCCTCATCATGAAAGACGCTGCCTGGCCAGTTTTTGTGGATTTCGATAATCGTATCATGAGTCCACTTTTCTACTTCATCACATAGGGCTAGTCCGTCAGTATTTGACATAGGTTGACCTATGTGAAGTTTACATTGGGTTCTTAATCTACCGAATTGCTTGAAGTGGTGCTTAATTAAGCTCGACTTATACCAATGGTTCTTCGCATGCTTATATTCCAGAACTATTGGAATGACAGGAAAGCCAATTCTTGCCGCCTCACCAAAGGTCCCTTTTTTATAGGGTAGTGGCATAAAGTTCGCCGAGACAGTCCCTTCAGGATATACCAGGACATTTTTTCCTTCTTTTATGACCTCTACCAGTCTTTCCCTGACAGCAGACCGGCTGTCCTTATTCTCTCGTTTCACATATATAATGCCCGTTAGCTCTGCGCCTTGGCTTATAAGTGGCAGGGAGGCGACTTCAGCCTTTGCTATTACAAATGCCTCTAGGTAGCGTGCCAGAACAATTGGGTCTGAAAAACTTCTATGATTGCATACGTAGAGTCCAGAAGTATTTGGAATCTTTCCGTGTAACTCCACTGATATGCCAAGAACGGCTATGGCATATTTGAGCCATTGTCGTCTTATCCAAAATGCTCTTTTGGGTGTATTGTTAAAGCCTAGTGTTGTAATAAGTAAATATATTGGAATGATAATAAGCAGACTTAGTATAATCAATAGGGCCCTTATCAATGCAATTAATAGAAAAATAGGATTGTACACTCAGCTAAATTTTATCTTAATCACAATATAGTTACTTCAAATGGCTATTTGGTTTCTAGTGAGTGACTTCCCGTAAGAACGAAGCTCTAGAATGTTAATTTTTTGATTGTATATGCTTCTAGTCATCTTTTTTTAGTCACCTCTTCTATGTCTTTGGTTAATTCATCCAAATATTCGGTCTTCCTATTTAGTGTTTATTTAGATTTACATTTGCCTTTTACTATAGGTATAATTTGAATTTAACTGTATGATACAATTTATCAAATTTGTTTTCGCTTCTTGCTTGGGTACCCTAATAGCAGGGTTTGTAGCCTTCCTTTTTCTTTTAGTCATAGGATTTGCTGTAGGCTCTGGGGAAGGTACTGTAGAAGGAAATTCTGTCCTACTCTTGGATTTTTCCAAGCCAATACCTGAGTTAAGTGGCAATGTGGCTGCGAGTGGATTCTCTTTTGAATCTGTGCCATCTACTGGACTTCATGACATTGTCAGATTATTAGACCATGCAGCTAATGACAACAGTATAGAGGGTATTCTATTCAAAGCGTCCACCTTTAATTCTGGAATGGTGACAGCTTCTACAATCCGTGAAGCGCTTAAGAAATTCAGAGACGAGTCGGATAAATTTGTGTACGCATATGGTGATTTTTATGATAATACCTCTTATCTCATAGCCTCTGCGTCTGATTCTATATTTGTCAATCCAATGGGTGTCGTAGATGTAAATGGCTATGCGACCATGATACCTTTTTTCAAAGGTGCTATGGATAAGTTAGGTGTAAAAATGAATGTCTTCTATGCTGGCCAGTTTAAGAGCGCCACTGAGCCATATAGAAGAAAAGAAATGAGTGAGCAGAATCGGATTCAGACCAGAGAATACCTTACTGATAATTTTCAATTATATCTAGATGAAGTAGCGGAGTCCAGAGGCATTCCAAAAGGTAATATACAACAACTGATAAATGATTTGGATCTGGACAATTCCAGACAAGCCATTGAATTAGGAATAATAGATGGAACCAAACACTGGTATGAAGTAGAGGATATGCTTCGATCTCAGTTGGGCAAAAAGAAGGGTAGAAGTATAAACTATATAACCTGCGATGATTATGCTAGTAACGTAACTCTTTATAAAGGTAGCGGTAGTAATAAGATAGCTGTTATTTATGCAGAAGGAGAAGTAGCTTATGCTAATGAGAATAGAGGAAATATCAATGAAAAGACTTATCACGATATCTTCGATAAAATAAGAAAGGATAAAAGGGTTAAAGCAATCGTACTCCGTGTCAATAGTCCTGGAGGTAGTGCTTTTACTTCTGAAGCTATTCTCAGAGAGATGAGGGTTTTACAACAAGACTCTATTCCGATAATTGCCTCATTTGGTGATTATGCGGCTTCAGGGGGTTATTATATTGCAGCCAGCGCAGATAAGATTGTGTCTCATCCTAAGACGCTGACAGGATCTATAGGCGTATTCTCTATGTTTCCGAATTTTAAGGAAGCGATGGAAGAGAAGTTAGGTATCAGGGTAGATACTGTTAAGACGAGTCCACATGCCATCATCGCTCATCCACTCTTAGACATGAATACCTCTGAAGAAGCTGCGTTGCAGAGATTTACCGATAATATGTATGCGACATTTCTAGACCGAGTGGCCCAGGGCAGAGATAAGACAATTGCAGAGGTGGACTCTGTCGGACAAGGAAGGGTATGGACCGGCCAAAGGGCAGTGCAGAAGGGTCTTGTAGATGAATTAGGAGGTCTGGACAGAGCCATAGAAATTGCGGCTGAGATGGCTGATGTGTCAGAATATAAGATTGTAGAATATCCTCGTATAGAAAAAGAATTTTGGGAAGAAATCTTATCAGAATTCAATAAGGGCAACCAAGCGAGCCTTATGAATAAGCTCACGCCTCAGGAGCAGAAGGTGCTTAAAACTATACAAGAGTATCGGAATATCATGAGTTATAATGAACCGCTGGCTAGATTGCCATTTGAACTGACATATTAAATTTCATGACTGTTCATTTACCACTTTTTCCACTGGGACTGGTCGCTTTTCCAGGTGAGAAAGTTAATCTGCACATATTCGAGCCCCGCTATAAACAGCTAATTACAGAATGTTTTGAAGAGGATAAGACTTTTGGTATTGTCCCTTATCAGGAAGGGGAGGATATGCAAATTGGGACCGAAATGAATCTCATAGAAATTTCACATATCTATGATGATGGAAAGATGGATATTAAGACCCAAGGCGTTCGTGTATTTAGAATAGAATCATTCCAAACGAAGATGGATGATAAATTATATCCAGGAGGGATGGTACATTTTGATGTCCCTGTATCTACTAGGCCAAGTATTTTGGAGGTGCAGGAAGTGATATCACTACTAGAGAAAATGTATGATATTCTTGGACTCGAACTACCTTTTCAGGGTTGGGATGAATCATATTCCCTATATGAAATTGGACACAAACTAGGTTTTAGCTTGAGTGAAGAAATTCACTTTCTTGGTCTTGCAAGTGAAGCCGATAGATTCGAGTATACCAAGGCGCATCTTAAAAAAATGATTCCCGTTGTAGAAAAAATGGAAAGCATCAAAAAGAGAGTAAAGATGAATGGGCATTTCAAAAATATAATGCCACCTAATTTATAATCTCTAAGGCTATACTGACTACAACCTGTCTCCGTGTAAGTCTAGTTTTAGTGAGAAGACATGCGAAACAAGTGCACCAGATACGCTGCCAATGTTAGTCAAAGCATAATCTATATTAACTAAGCCCAAATCTACACCTAGGCCTATATTAGGCGTAAACTCAAATGCAGCATCTGCATTCTCATTGACAATGTTTTGGATATTACCGATGCCAGCCCTGAAAAATACTTTTCTGTCATAGCCAATCTCAAATCCTGCTGTCGGGTCGATACCAATATTCTCACCACTGAAGATTCCTGATTTAGTGCCATCTGATGACAGTCTCAAATCTGTTTCTAAGAGATAAGTGAATCGGGTACCATTGTCAATTTTATAAGCCGCAGCCAATACAATTTTTGGTAAGGCTACTTCAGTGCTTGAAACAGGAACAACATTACCTTCTCTCTGGAAAACACGTATTTCATCTTCATCCAGTGAAAAACTCCAATTGTTTACGGTGGTTGTAATATCTCTGCCCATGAGCCCAAAACTCAAGTTGCCTATCTTATACTGTATGCCTAGGTCAAAGCCAAAACCAAATGCATTACCGAATGATCCAATGTTTCTGTATATCACCTTAGCTGACCCTCCAATAGAAAGGCCTTCTATCCCTAAGTCTTGTCCGTAAGAAAGTAGAAAAGCGTAATCAGCAGCAGAAAATTCAGTTACATTATTGAAGTTAACTGTGCCATCATCATCTAGTAGATTCAGGGTATTTGGAATATTATCTACGCCTAATCTGATAAGCGTCATACTCCCGTAACTATTCTTCCTATCATCGAATCTCTTACCGAATGCCAAATAATCATAATTAGCGATGCCCCCAAACCATGAAGCGTGCATGGCATTAATTTGTGCCGGAGACTCAATCCTAGCCAATCCTGCTGGATTCCAATATGCAGCCGAAATATCATCGACAGTAGCAGCTACACTTCCAAACATTCCGTGGGCCTTAGCGCCTACACC
>CAZIMH010000060.1:9723-13076 GCA_964540155.1 uncultured Saprospiraceae bacterium | reverse complement strand
CCTATAGATACAAAAGGAGGCTTATCAGGACCTGCAGAACGATAGAATGTGCCTACTATAGGAGATTTTATTTCTAATAGGTTGGCATCGCTACTACTTTCAGGAGTAGCAGCAGGACCAGCAGTACCGGGCGAAGCAGCAGGAGGACTTTCCTGTGTTGGCATTGGCGCTGCGGCTACTGGGATAGCTTGTGGGGCCATTAATGTTGGTTGTACCCCTCTATTCTTAGAGTAACTAGCAGTTCTCACAGTTATTTCAAAATCTCCGTCTTTAATCCTAATCTCTGACAGATCATATTCCGACATCTGTTTTAATAAATTCTGAATTTCCTTGTAAGTCATGTTTACTTTTTTATTCTTTCCACGTAAGATCTAGACTTCGTATCTACCTTCACTACATCGCCTTCATTGATGAAGATTGGAACTTTTATCTCAGCTCCTGACTGCACTTTAGCAGGTTTGGTAGCATTTGTTGCAGTGTTTCCTTTTACGCCTGGTTCCGTATAGGTAATCTCTAAGGTAACATACTGCGGTAAATCTATTGTAAGTGGCGTTTCTTTCTCGGAATGAAACAAGATATCCACATTCTCACCATCTTTCAGCAAGTCCCCGTTTTCTATCATCTTTCCTTCTATCATTACCTGCTCATAGGTTTCAGTATTCATGAAGTTGAAATCATCCCCATCTTTATACAGAAACTGATACACACGTCTTTCTACTCTTACGACGTCTATTTTATGGCCAGCTGGAAAAGTATTATCCAATACCTTCCCATTCGTTAGACTTTTCATTTTAGTTCTTACAAAGGCTGGTCCTTTGCCAGGTTTTACGTGAAGAAACTCGACAACTTTATAGATGTCATTATTATAATTAAGACAAAGTCCATTCTTTATGTCTGAAGTATTAGCCATTATTTGTATTAGTTATTAAAAATGATACACAAAATAGGTATTCTAAGGCATTATGACTAGGACTAATAAGACCAAGTCAATAATACCGCACCCCATGTAAATCCTCCGCCAAATGCTGTAAGAATAATTTTATCACCTTTCTTAAATAAATGCTCGAAATCTCTTAAACACAAAGGTATCGTTGCAGCCGTCGTGTTTCCATATTTTTCTATGTTTATCAGCACCTTTTCCCTTGGAAATCCAATGAAATCTCCTAATCCATGTATGATTCTTAAATTAGCTTGATGGGGTACGAGATAGGCTATGTCATCTACCGTAAGCTTGTTTCTTTCTAGAACGTCATTGATACTATCAGCCATGCCTTTAATAGCTGCCTTGAAAACAACTCTGCCTTCCTGGTATACACTGTGATCTTTGTTCGTTACTGTTTCTATAGAGGCAGGATTAAGACTTCCTCCAGCTTTCATATGAAGGTATTCTACACCAGACCCATCACTTCTAAGTAAAGTATCTTCTATACCATTACCATCTTGGCTAGGCTCTAATAGCACAGCCCCAGCACCATCACCGAATAATATGCATGTCGTTCTATCATCATAATTGACGATACTAGACATCTTATCTGCCCCTACAACAATGACTTTTTTATAGGCGCCAGTTTCTACAAACTTGGATGCCGTGGTAATAGAATAGATAAAACCAGAACAAGCGGCATTTATGTCAAAGCCAAATGCATTCGTTGCGCCTACCTTGTTGGCAATAAGATTGGCCGTATCTGGAAATGGAAAATCCGCAGTAACAGTACCAACAATTATCAAATCTATTTCTTCCGGACCGATTCCTCTTTTCTTAAGTAACTGATTAACCGCTTCCACACCCATGTCACTGGTGGCTTTTTTAGGATCTTTGAGAATGTGTCTCTCTTGGATTCCAGTTCTGGAAACAATCCATTCGTCATTGGTGTCTACTAGCTTTTCGAGATCTTTGTTAGTAAGAACATCAGGTGGGACATAACCAGAAACTGCAGTAATTGCGGCTTTAAAGAGCGACATATTTTCTTTTTTAATCGAATCGGCAAATAAACGAAAATTATCAGTGTAAGTCGCCAAACATAGCTGAATAAGATTTCAAGCGATATTTAACATTAATAAAATATAAACTATGTATACATCTGTGTTTCAATACGTTACATATATACGAATGGCTATTTAAGCCAATTTTATATAAAAGTTCAGTTGCTCTGTGATAGTTGGAACATGTTTTGCTTAAGGTAAAGAAAAGTAAATCAAGTCTTTATACATCACAAAATATATTAATATGAGACCTTCAACCCTTTTATTACTTGCTGCAATGTTCTTCTCATCCTTTTCAGTGAGTGGCATGAACGGTTATAACGCTTCCAATCCAGCTCCAGACAACACTGTAAAATTCCATAATGGATCTTTTGAGAGCGCTATGGCTAAGGCTTCAGAAGAAGGCAAATTATTCTTTGTTGAATTCTACGCTGATTGGTGTACGCCTTGCAAATGGATGGACAAAACCACTTTCAGAGATAAAGATGTCGTAGACCTGATGAATAGCAACTATGTAGCACTAAAGTTGGATATAGAAACTGAAGAGGGTTCAGACCTTAAGAATCAGTATTCAGTAAGAATGTTACCGACTATCATCATATTCAATGCAAAAGGTGAAATGATAGAACGTGTGGAAAAGACGCTTAGTCCAGATTCTATGAAAAGTCTATTGTCTTTTCATGAAGCTGAGGATACTAGGCTATTGGTAACTTATCCAGTTAACTCTAGCCCTACAAAACAAGCTTCATCTGAGGACAAAGAAATAGATGAACTATACACTAAGTATCTGCAAAGAGAGAGATTCAGGACTAATTATAAGCTTCAGATTGCTAATTATACTGATTACACAGAAGCTTTCAAGAAAGTAAATGAGCTTAGTGAGACTTTCATGGAGCCAATCATCGTATTGAATGACTATGTTGAAAACATGACTCATTACAAGGTAATGATGGGTGAGTTTCAGACAATAGAAGAAGCGGAAGGATTTAGAAAAATACTCCAAAGAGATTTTGGTATAAAATCCATCATACATTAGAAATAGAAAAACTGACTTAATTTGAAAGCTCTACCCTCTCGGTAGGGCTTTTTTTGTTGGGTAATGATAGAGTTGGTTGCAACAAATTCCTATCAAGGCAACGTTTATAGGAGACAACGGTATTATATAACCAGACACTAGAACTATATTCAGTATTTATTACACTCGAATTGAGGTTTAGTCTGTCTATATTTGTCTTTTAAAGCATATTATAATCCATGAAGGTAATTACCTCATTTATTTCATTGTTTCTAATTTGTCTTGTCTCCCCTATCATCTCACAAGACACATGCGAAGAGGTAGAGTCTATTGTCCTTAATGTTAAGATAATTCC
>CAZIMH010000060.1:0-9623 GCA_964540155.1 uncultured Saprospiraceae bacterium | reverse complement strand
CACAAGACACATGCGAAGAGGTAGAGTCTATTGTCCTTAATGTTAAGATAATTCCAGACCCCGTTTCTGCACCAAATGTTTTTCCAGGAGATGAATTTTGTCTTAGCATTTGTGTAGAAAATTTTGTTCGAGTAGAAACATTCCAAATAAATGTTGGCTTTGATCCAGAACTAATCACGTTGGATACTTTACCAGTGTCTTTTGAAAACCCATCTGTAAGTCCCAACTTGGCTGGACTTGCTATTGTCAATGCTAATATACGTGATGCTGACATGGGTATTTTGCCTCTCATTTTTGAGTCTACAGATTTCGATCCAGTTACACTTGAATCATTTCCGATTACTCTGAATGATGGAGAGGAGGTTATGCAGATTTGCTTTGAAGCAGAAGACTTCCCCGGACAATCATCAGATGTAGATGCTCTACCTCCTTCTGCCATTAGCTTTGGCACCTTTGAAACCATTGCAACGGTCATGCTAGATGATGGCACGCAGTGTCCTGATATCTCGATAGTTTTCAATCCTACAGGCACAACTGTAGATATAGGGTGTGAAACTATTTCTATCGTGGATTTAAACATTTGCCATAGTTCTGGTTCGATAAGCTTCAGCAGTTGTGGAGGTACTTTTCCTGTTGATTATAGTTTGGAAGGAAGTGCGGGAGTGATAGAAACAGGAACACTTCAAGATGAAAGTGACATAGCTAATATAACTGGCTTAGCACCAAGTCCCTTCTATAATCTAGTTCTCATAGATGCGGATGTCAATAGAGCCGAAAGAATTATAGAAATACTTAATAATATAAATCCAATACAATTAAATCCTGTTATCACTGACCCACTATGTGCTGACAGAGGAAATGGATCCATTTCTTTCAACATTACTGGAGGTGAAGGTGGAAATGGAGGAGATGACTATAATGTTCAATTTTCGAATGGCATCAATATC
Organism: uncultured Saprospiraceae bacterium; assembly: GCA_964540155.1. Classification (GTDB taxonomy): domain Bacteria; phylum Bacteroidota; class Bacteroidia; order Chitinophagales; family Saprospiraceae; genus RFSX01. Next base: position 8,676 of record CAZIMH010000060.1, on the reverse strand, counting down.
ATGGGTGCAAGTGGCTCCATATCAAATCTACCAAATGGATCCTATAGTGTCATCGTCAGAGATGAATCTGGATGTGTCGAGGAATTCAATGGATTGGATTTATTCACCCCTCCTATTGTTATTGAAAATGTTTCTATTGATTCTTTTAGGTGTCTTTTTTCTCCCAACGGCTGTATATCCTTATCAGCTTCAGGTGGAACACCAATAAATGGCAATGAATATAATTTCAATGATTTAACTACTGGATCTTCATTTATGCAATGCGACCCAATGAATGCAAATGGAGGCTTCGATTTCATGGAACAAGACACTTGTTATGAAGTAACCGTAGAAGATGCTAATGGCTGTCAGCTCATAGAATGCTTTCGATTACCTATAAGAAATAGGCTGCAATTTGAATTTGATACGATTCCTCCAGCCTGCAATGAATTAGGTTACACTTCTACTGTTACATCATTGAGTAATGATAGATTTCTTTTTTCATTATCTGGACCAAATGGTTTTGTTCTGACTTTTGGGAATAATTCATTTCAAATTGCCGACACTTTACAACCTGGAGATTACACATGGGTGATTACCGAATTAGGAGTACCCCAAGCTGAAGCTTGTATGGAGTCAATAGACTTCACTATTCCTGATTTTTCTGTAAACCCAATTATGGTCATGACCAGTGGCACGCAGCCTACCTGTGGGGAGGAAAATGGTGAAGCCAGACTAGATGTCACAGGTGGCACAGGCACATACACATATACTTGGGAGTTTGACCCATCTATAGACCAACCTGTTTTAACCAACATTCCTGCTGGAATGTATAATGTTACAATCACAGACTCCTCGGGATGCTCCACTGAAGAAGTTGTTGACTTAGAACAAGGGGTGTTTTTAACAATAGAAGCCGATATTATACAGGACTTAGATTGTACTGATCCTAATGTATCTGCTGAGCTAGAGGTCATGTTTGTGGGTTTTGACCTTAATGAATTAGCATTCAATTGGTCTACAGAATCAGAGTCCAATTTGAGTGACACTCCTACTTTAGTTACAGATACAGCCGGTGTATATATTATCGAAGTAAGTACACTAACGGGCACTTGTACCCTTACCGATACGATTACTGTAGCAGAACCGACTACTATAACCTTTGAGCCATTGACAATAGACCCAGCGCTTTGTGACCCAACAAATCCACAACCTGGCACAATCGAAATCAATAACATTGCGGGAGGGTCTGGCAACTATATTTGTGTATGGGAATTAGATGGCATCCCGCTTCCACCGGTTACAAACATTGATTGCAGAAGAGACAATCTCGGACCTGGAGAATATACTATTACAATTGTAGATAATGACACAGGATGTCGAACGACAGAAGAAATCACACTGAATAATAATGATGATGTCATTTTTACATTTAACATCACACCTCCAGACTGTCCAGGCAGTACGAATGCACAGATTAGCATTGGAGGAGTCCCAGGTGGTCCTGACCTTACATGTGTATGGGCAGACCCCAACATAACCGTTTCTAACTGTGTAGCTAGTAACGTAGTAGCTGGCTCTTATGATGTAAATATTATGGATGAAAATGGGTGCAATAGAGACACCACATTTGTAGTAATGGATCCAATACTATTCGAAGCAGAAATCGTAGATTCTACAGGGACAAGTTGCAATGAAGGCACAGATGGCGTTGCTGAGGTTGAAATCATCTCTAACCCCCAAAGTATACCTATAGCTGATTTTATATTTCTTTGGAATGGTATTCAAGGAGACATGATTCAGGATGACCTCCCAGCCGGTCCTAATACCTTGACAATAGTCGGCAACAACTGCAGCATAGAATTAGAATTTAGCATCCCAAATCCGTCTATTATTACCTTAGATAATAGGGATGAAATGATCATAACGCAGTGTGCTGATGAATGCACTGGTGCGGTAACTTTATTAGCTTCTGGAGGCACAAGTAACAATGGTGACTATACCTTTAATTGGCTAGATGGGTTTATGGGTGACACAAGAGATGACCTTTGCCCAGGTGTACAACAGGTGATGATAGAAGATGATAATGGCTGTGTCATACTTGATAGTGTAACGGTCATGAATCGAGATGCACTGAATTTTAATATAGTGGATGTAAGAAATGTTGGCTGCTCATCTGGAGAAGGTGGATCTATAGAGGTCAATGCTAACGGCGGATGCGGTAATTTTACTTTTGAGTGGACAGATAATGTATCCATCACTAATATAGCTGAAGACCTAATACAAGGCGATTATTCTATTACCGTTACAGATTCATGTGGATGTACAAAAGTGATAGATACTATGGTCCTAGGAGAGACACCAATTTTTGCAGAATTAGATTTAAGATTTGACGGTGCTTGTCCAGGTGATTTAGTCTGTGTTGGAATAAATCCAAATACTATTACAGGCGGTTCTGGATCCGGTTATACGTTTACTATAGACAGTGGTACTTTAGGGGAAAGAGTTCCTATAGATTCTTGTCTTATGATTCTTCCAGGTCCACATACTGTAGATGTTTTTGATGACTCTACCCCACCATGTACTTTCTCTTTTGGGTTAGTAGATATTCCTGGACCAAGTCCTTTAAGCATTGATATTGGGCCGGATGAGATAAATACAAGCATCGGTGAAGAGCCGCTAGAGTTGACAGCTGATATCATCTCTGAGACAGAAATAATCGGCGTAGCCTGGACACCAGAAGAAGCGATATGTGTAGACTCCTTCTTTTGTGATCAAGTAACGCTAGCTCCCGTAACAAGCACTATCATCACAGCAATAGTCACAGACGAAAATGGATGCACAGCCGTAGACCAAATACTTCTTACAGTGGATGCCGTTAGAAGAGTTTTCCTTCCTAATACGTTTATGCCAGAATCTTCAGAAGACAATCGTTTTATGATTTTGACTGGGCCGGGTGTGGAAGAAATCCAAGAATTCCTTATCTACGATAGGTACGGGAACGTGGTCTTTCAGTTGCCAGAAGAAGCAAAGCCTTTTCCTCATTCACTTGAAGATGGATGGGATGGCAGAAACGGGGCTAGACGATATGAGCAAGGCGTTTACGCATGGATAGCCAATATCCGATTCTCAGATGGAGAAGTAATCACCTTTAATGGGGGTGTAACTCTAATTAGGTAACTTAATTTTGACCTATTGAATCTTGTACAGATTCTGTAGCTTTTTCTGCCTCTACTGATTCTTCTTCTGGAGGCAATTCTACATTTCCAGTCATTTGAAGCGTGATCGGTTCTTTAGTAGCGTTACTGTTAACTGTAATTGTCGGTTCCTGATATCCTTCTTTGCCTACACTTACATACATGACACCAATAAATCCTGATTCACCAGGTTCTATGGGGATAAACGGAAAACTTGGTTGTGTACAGCCACATGACGCCATGGCAGACTCTATTTCCAGGGGCGCTTTACCATTATTAGTAAAGTTGAAATTAAAGCTTACTGTATCACCTTGAATGATTGTTCCGAAGTCATGTCTAATAACGTCAAAATCTAGTTTTGCTTTTGATTTAGATCTCTTTCGTTTTTGCTTTTTATTAGCACTTTCAGCTGCAGACTTAGGCGCATTCTGTTCCTTATTCAGCGCTTTATTAGGCGTTGTCGTGTCTTCGGGTTCCACTACCTTTTCAGGAGGCTGTGGTACATCTAAAGAAGGTATTTCAGTAGTGGATTCTACTCCAGTCGTTTCTTCTATCACTTGTGTAGTAGGGTTGGGTACTTTAGTGACAACTTCATTCTTGCATGCCACTAATAAAAGCAGTGACAATGAAATACAGACTGTAATATGGCTACCTAAGTGTTTGATGAGAATTCGATTTGATTTACCTCAATAGATTAAAGCTACCTGTTTTTTGGAAATTGTTATCCATACAACTGTATTCAATTTTATAAATATAAGTTCCTGGCATCATCGTTTCGCCTTTAAAGGTCCCATCCCACATCTCTGCTTTATCCACCGAATCAAAAAGCTTCAGCCCCCACCTATCAAAGATTTCGAAACGTGTTAAGTCTTCAATTATAAAGTCATTGCTGATACCATAACCATCATTTAGATCATCACCATTGGGAGTAAAAGCCGAAGGCAAAAGCAACATCTCACAATCAATATTCTCTTCTAACAGGACACTCACTCGTATCGTATCCGTAGCAACACATATACCGTGATCCAATTCAATTTCATACGTCGTTGTATTCACAGGATTGGCTATGGGTCTAATGATGCTTGCGTCATCCAAGCCTACAGAAGGTGTCCACTGCACATCATTTGTACAAGTAGGCCCAACTCTAATTTGAAATGCATCCCCCTCGAAAATTGTGGTGTCGGAAGTGAGAATTTTATCAGGATCTAAAAACATATTTTGCAGTCCTACCTCCTCTAGTGCGAAGTCAAAGATTTCAATTTCATCTATCCTACCTCTGAAAAATTCGTCTACTGGACCTACACAATCAGAATAGCCTACATAGACTGGAAAATTCCTACCAAGGCGAATAGGGGCAACAAATCTGATACTTTCAATAAAGTCCCCATCTATGTATAAGGAGAATATATCACCATTCTTTGTGAACGCTATTTGATTCCAACAATTATCATCTGAAAGTTGATGGGCAAATCTGATAACTTCTGCAGCATTAGCAGAGTACTCTAGAATTACCTCTCTTATATCTGTCCCTGCCAATCTATTGAATCTGATATTCAGTGAGGAATCCCGACGACAATCTTCTTGTATAGAAAACAGTGTGTAAGAATCCCCAGTATCCTCTGCCCAAAAGTAAAAGCTAAGTGTAAAGTCATTTAAAAATAAGTCCTTGACATTAGGATCTAGCAGGACCGTGTCTTCACTACCATTCATAGACAAGGCAAAGGCAGACCCTCCTACTCCGCAGTCATAAAAGTCCGTATTTCTCACCTCCCCAGCAGCAAAATTGCCCGTGCTCTCCCTCAAATCCATCTGGTCAAAAGAATATCTTGCTTGAGGTCCATTTTGAGCAATCAAACTACTTACTGAGCATACTAGTAAAAGCCCAAATAAGACCACTTGATATAAATATTTAGATACTAAAACCCTCTGCTTTTGCATGTGCGAATCGCTTTACCTTAAGATTGTGCTGCAATATACTCATCTACACTATAACGAAGTGACCTTCCTTTGTTATATAAAAACAATAGGTCATTCATCAGTTTATAGTAAACTGATGGCTCATGTAGAACAGATAGACTGTTAGAAGAAACAACCCTTCCCAGATACACAGCTTTTTAGAAAAAGTAATAATACCAAACAGTACAGTCACAGCCACCATAAATGGCAAACTGAAAGAAATGACATTCGGTGGTATCTCTAGTTCTCCTATAAACGAAGGAATTGCCATAACAGCATAAGAATTGAAAATATTTGATCCTAGTACATTACCAACTGCTATAGCATGCTTGCCCTTTTTAGCGGCAGACAAACTGACTACGACTTCTGGCAGCGATGTGCCCAGTGCAATAAATGTGAGTGATATAATTTCAGGGCTGATGCCAAAATTTTTAGATACATTTTCAATACCGTAGATGGTATACTTAGCGCCAAAATAAACCAGCACACCCCCAAGAATCATTTTTAAAATATCCAGCAAGGAGATCTTCAATCTTTCATTATCGGAGATAGAGTCTCCAGTCATAGAATTGCATAGAAAACCTACCAAGGCTACCAAATAAAGCACCGCTTCTATATAGGTGAACTTACCATCATATAAGGTAAAATACATAAGAAAAGAAGACCCTATCAGCAAGGGCATATCTACCTCCCAAATATCAAAATCTAGTGAGAATTTTCCTACCATAGAAGTAAGCCCCAATACAAGCAAAATATTGGTGATATTAGATCCTACTACATTGCCTATAACTATCTCTGAACTCCCACTTATAACCGAAGCAATAGATGCAGCAAGCTCTGGCAAGGAAGTCCCAAAAGCAACGATTGTTACACCGACGATGAAGGGTGAAATACCCATAGACAGCCCTATCTTCTCTGCAGATTCGATGAATAAGTCTGAAGCGTACAAAAGCACGATGAGCGCCAACACAGTTATGCCAATGGGTAAGAGCAACGTATAACTTTTATTAGTAATGTGATCTTCAAAAGTAATCCAAAATTAAGTTCTGTAGTTTGTTTATATCGATTTAATTTTGCGTGCTATGAAGGAACTTGTTAAAGCAGACGCAAATGAGAATGAAATGAGCTTTCTTGACCACCTGGAGGAGTTGAGATGGCATCTTGTTCGTTCTGCTATAGCTGTAATACTGTTTTCTGCTATTGTTTTCCTTGCTAAGACTTTTGTTTTCGAATACGTTATTCTAGCCCCTAAAAATAAGTCGTTCGTAACTTACCGACTTCTATGTGCTTTATCAGATGTTACCTGTTTTGGACCTCCGGAATTCACACTCATAACCAGAGAATTAGGAGAGGTCTTTTTCACGCATCTAAAAGTTTCATTATGGCTAGGCTTTATCATATCGTTCCCTTACATATTTTGGGAGATTTGGCGCTTTGTAAAACCAGGTCTGTATAAGCATGAGCGGAATGCTGCAAGGGGTATCGTATTTGTTTGTTCCTTTCTATTCTTACTAGGCGTCTGCTTTGGCTACTTTATCATATCCCCTTTTGCAGTCTCTTTCTTTGCCAGTTATTCCATATCGTCAGAAGTAATTAGCAGCCCTACCCTTGCCTCCTATGTTAATAACATCACCATGTTTACCATTCCAACAGGTATCATCTTCGAATTGCCTATTCTCATTTACTTTCTGTCTAGAATCGGTTTGGTTACGCCAGAACTCATGAAGACTTACAGGAAGCATGCAGTAGTGGTAATATTGGTTTTTGCAGCCATAATTACACCCCCGGATGTCATAACTCAGTTCCTAATTGGATTACCAGTATTTTTCTTGTACTTAGGCAGCATTAAAGTGGCCAGAATAGGCAATAAACGTTATTACAAAAATACCAATGAGGAGACTTAAGTCTACTTACAATTAAGTACAATGAATGGGCATATTACCTCTTCCATAGATATGCCACCATGCTGAAAAGTATCGGTATACATTCGGTTATAATGGTTATAATTATTGGGATATAAGAAGAACTGATCTTCAATGGCAAAGATGAATTTTGAGCTTATATTAGGTCGTGGAAGACCAATAGAATGCGGATCTCCAACGGCTAAAACATCTTTAGCATTGTAGTTTAAATTCTTACCCACTTTATACCTAAGGTTTGTAGTTGTCTCTCTATCTGCCAATACCTTTGTAGGATTACTGACGCGTATCGTACCATGATCTGTTGTGATAAATAGCTTAATATCTTTTTCAGCTAGTGCTTGCAAACTATTACGAATAGGCGAATTCTTAAACCAAGACAACGTTAATGACCTGTAGGCTTTTTCGTCAGATGCCAATTCTTTAAGTACTTCCATTTCGGTTCTCGCATGCGATAACATATCGATGAAATTATAGACAATGACCGTCAGGTTATTCTTGGTTGTATTGAGAATATTGTCTTGCAGATACTTTGCGTCCGCATTGTTTCTGATTTTGAAATACTCCCATTTTATTTCTTCGCGGAAGAAACGCTTTATTTGTTTTTCTAACAGTTCTTTTTCATACTGATTCTTACCACCCTTTTCATTGTCATTAAGCCAATATTGGGGAAAATTCTTCTGTATCTCATGCGGTGTCATCCCTGCGAATATGGCGTTGCGGCTGTACTGGGTTGATGTCGGTAGACTGCTATAGAATATTTGCTGCTCTTCTACTCTATATAGCTCACTGATTACTGGCTCTAATACCATCCACTGATCGTATCTCAAGTTGTCGAATAAAACCAGCACATTAGGCTTACTCATATCCATATTCGGGAAGAGATATTTCTCTAGCAGATTATGCGATGATACTGGGCCTGCATTATCTTTCTGCCATTTCTCATAATTCTTAGAGATGAATTTGCAAAAAGCTGCATTCGCCTCCTTTTTCTGCATGTCGAGTATATCACGCATTTGTTCATTATCAGATTGGTCCAGCTTTATTTCCCAATCTATGATACGCTTGTATAAGTTATTCCATTCTTCACTGCTCAGGCCACTATTAATCTCCATCGCAATATTTCGGAACTCTTGTTGGTAGTCCACCGCAGTTTTTTCACTTATCAGTCTTTTATTATCAATTATCTTCTTGAGAGATAAGAGAATTTGGTTTGGGTTGACTGGCTTAATTAGGTAATCTGCTATTTGGCTACCCAAGGCTTGCTCCATGATATCCTCAGCCTCATTTTTTGTTATCATGACAATAGGTACCACCTTATTTGTCTGTCTTATCTTTTCTAACGTCTCCAATCCTGTAATACCAGGCATGGATTCATCCAGAAATACGATTTCTATAGTGTTATCAGCTTCCAATGCATCCAAAGCATCATGACCATTTGTGACTTGAATAACCTCATATCCTTTCTTCTCAAGGAAGAACAATTGAGGTCTCAATAAATCAATCTCATCATCTGCCCACAGGATTTTAACTTTTGACATTCAAAGTGTTTTGTTTTGCTAAAGAGTTAACCAAACGTACTAAGAACAATTTCTAGTACTTGGTCCGAGAGAACTACGCTATTA
>CAZIMH010000059.1:0-13082 GCA_964540155.1 uncultured Saprospiraceae bacterium | reverse complement strand
GTGTTAGATAAAAAAGGAAGAGGGATAGTAAAAGAGATTGTAATGGAATAGAGCTTTGAGCGGAATTGTTATTCAGATTAACCTAGATATACGCTTTACGACCATTCGTCTATATTCCAATTCTCTACCCTCCAATTGCATACCTTTGTGCTGGGTTAATGAAAAATCATATGAAAGCCTTATTTATAGGACAATTGTTGATGTGTGGGATACTACTATCTGGTAGTGCTGTAGGACAAGAAGCAGCGGAGAGTGACACGACTGCCAATGTCGTACATAGAACATACACCACAGAGAGAATCACGACCCCTCCCACGATAGATGCACTCTTTAATGAAGCTTGCTGGGATAGGGTAGAATGGCAATCCGACTTTATCGTTAATGACCCCAATAACGGAGATGCACCACAAAGACAAACTCAGTTTAAAATTATCTACGATGATAATTATCTATATCTCGCGTTCAGATGTTTTCATGAGGATATAACCAAGATAGAGAACAGGCTGAGTCGAAGAGATAATTTTCCGGGTGACTGGATAGAAGTCAATATTGGAAGTTTTGGAGATAAGAATACGGCCTTCTCTTTTACGTCGTCTGTCTCTGGAGTCAAGGGCGATGAATTTATTACGAATAATGGCAACAACTGGGATGACAACTGGAACCCAATTTGGTATCATAAGACGGCGATAGATGCAGAAGGGTGGACCTCTGAGGTCAAGATTCCTTTTAGCCAATTACGATTTGGTAATCAAGAAGAACAAGAGTGGGGCATCCAAGTACAGCGTAGAGACTTTGGCGCAGATGAGCGCAGCACCTGGCAGTGGATACCGAGAAATGCGAGTGGTTGGGTAAGCAATTTTGGCACCTTAAAAGGTATAAAGGGAATCCAACCCAAAAGGCAGGTAGAGATACAGCCCTATGTACTCACTAGTCTCAGTACCTTTGAGGCAGACCCCAACAATCCTTTTCAAGATGGTTCTGATGTCAGATACAATCTTGGTGTCGATGGCAAGGTGGGATTGACTAATGATATTACTTTGGATTTTACTATCAATCCTGATTTTGGTCAAATAGAAGCCGATCCATCACAATTAAATCTAGATGGCTTCCAAATTTTCTTCAATGAACGAAGACCATTTTTCATAGAGAATAATAACCTCTTTGACTTTCAAGTCACGACTGCTTCGGCGGGAGGCGGATTTAATATAGATAATCTATTTTACTCCAGACGAATTGGTGCCAGCCCTCAGGGTGGTGTAGGCGTTGTGGATGAGGCATTTACCAGCAGACCAGATTTTACTTCTATCCTTGGCTCTGCTAAAATTAGTGGAAAGACGAAGAACGGATGGGCTATAGGTATAACTGAAAGTATCACTGCGGAAGAGACCTTGACGATAGATGTAGGTGGCACACGGACCGAAGAAGTTATAGAGCCACTAACAAGTTATTTTGTAAGTAGTCTATCTAAAGATTTCAATAATGGAGCGACCACACTTGGTGGTACATTGACCTCTGTCAATAGACGCTTAGGTGGGACAGGACTAGAAGACCAGTTTCACAGGAATGCCTTATCAGGTGGTATAAATCTCAGACATACATGGAAGGACAGGGAGTGGCAAATTAGAGGGAGTTTGATATTTAGTGAGGTGAGGGGCACCGCCACCAAGATTAGAGATACCCAACAATCCTTCGAGCATTACTTCCAACGACCTGATGCTGAGCATCTGAATGTAGAAGATGATTTAACCAGTTTGGGCGGTAATGGCGGTTCATTGATAATTGGAAATTATTGGGGTGCAGATAATATCAGTGTAGAATCAGGCTTCACATGGCGCTCTAGGGGATTGGAACTCAACGATGCTGGTTTTCTCAATACGGCAGATGAAATCAATTATTTTTTCTGGTCTGGATATAGGATACCAACTTCTAAAGGTATTTTCCGTTCGTTACAAGTTAATTACAGTCATACATCTAGATGGACGACTGGCGGCGAACATTTGTACTTAGCAGCCAACACCAATGCCTTCGCTGGTTTTGATAATTACTGGTCTGTTGGCGTTGGGGCTAATTATGAATTCAAGGATATTTCTCAGAAGGCCTTATTTGGTGGCCCTTTATTAAGGAGAGCACCAGGCCTTTTTAAGTTTATCAATGTCAGTAGTGACTCTCGTAAGAAATTTACTTACGGATTTAATGTAGGTGGCTTTGATGCAGTGGGCAGTGATTCGGGTGCAGTGGTGGTGAGGACAGCAGGTGTATGGGCCAACTATCAAGTCAGTAATGCATTCAGTATTAATATTAGTCCAAATTTTTTCAGCCAGCATCGTAAGATTCAGAATGTGGGCTTCCGGAATTTTGGTAGTGAGAATAGATATATTACTGGAACCCTAGACCAGAAATCCCTGTCTATGTCTATTCGGGCGAACTACAGTTTGACACCAAACTTGACCATAGAGTACTGGGGCCAACCATTTAATTCCATAGGTAATTATTCTGAGTTTAAATATATCACCGATTCCCAAGCAAAAGAATTCACAGATAGATTCCAATTGTTTTCTTCAGAAGATTTAGATTATGATGATGAGCAAGACCTATTCCTTGTGTCGGAAAGTGGCTTTGACTATAGCTTTAATAATCCAGATTTTAATTTTTTGCAGTGGCGGTCTAATCTTGTTATGCGTTGGGAGTACAAGCCAGGGTCAGAATTCTTTTTAGTTTGGACCCAATCTACGACCAATTTCAGTGACCCATCACAAGGCATCTTTAATTCCTTAGGCAACGACCTCTTCTCGGATACATTTGATAATATATTCCTGATGAAATTCACCTACCGCTTTTATTAGAGCCATTTAGCAGAAATTCACTTACCTCAAGTAGGCACATAAGAATTTATGTTCGGTCTGCGTTTGTATGTAGGGCAACAGTATCAGTTCAAACTACTTTATTGTTATGTGATGGTGTAGATTCTAACGAATAATAACTAATCGTCGACGAATTCTAGAGTGTGGTAGTGTCTAGCTAGTACCTATCCTATATTGTCTTAAAATCAAGATGATATGAAACATAACAACCATCCACTTATGAATAAGTTATTTTTCCTCCTTTGCCTGCTCTTTTTTATTGCTTGCCGCAATACGCCTACAGAGGCCATTTTGCAGACCCTTCCCGCCAGTGCCGGACAGTATATTCTAAGTCATAGTCATCAGAACATCTCTGTGCAGGAAGACATCTATATCCAATTTACAGGTGCTGTTATAGACAATGGACTGATAGGCAATCAAGCGGATAGTGATGTTTTTTCTATTAAGCCTGCTGTAAAGGGTAAGGCCTACTGGAAAGATGCCGCTACTTTGGTTTTCGAGCCTGAGACCATACTGGATTATGATGCTTCCTATGTAGCGACGATTAATCTTTCGTCTATATACTCAGGTGACGTAGAAGAATCCTTGTCTACAGTCAAGCTATCTTTTAAGACACAACCACTCTCCATCGATGTTGACTTCAGAGATGTCAATTATGCTAGCGGCTCAGAAACAGTTGACCTCAAAGCCTCTGTGAGAACAAATAACTGGATTTCTAATGAAGACATAGAACGACTAATTACAGTGACACAGTCAGGAAATGAGGACATCAGCCTGGCATGGAATCATAACAGTAATTATCATAGAACCATCGTTGTGCAAAATGTAAAAAGGCTAAATCAAGACTCCAAAGTTAGTTTAGCATGGAATACGAAGGCCGTAGGTGGTAAGAGCACTGGGAAAGAGGATATCAATATTTTGCCAGCTGGTGAATTTAAGTTTATAGATGCTGAGATATCTGAAGATAAGGATAACACCTTGGTGCTTTACTTTTCGGAGAAAGTCCAAAGTAGCCAAGACCTTGTGGGGCTCATAGATATAAAAGACTATAACAAGGACTTAGACTTTGAGGTCGCCGGCAGTACGGTATATGTCTACCTGAAGGAGAGAATAGGACAGACCTTCACGCTGATGATTAATGAAAATATAAGGCGTAGTGATGGGGGTACCTTACCGAAAGGGTACACCAAGGACTTATCTTTTACTCCTCTACTACCCAAATTAGAGTTGTTGGGTAAAGGTGTGATAGTGCCGACGACAGAGGATGCGACCTTTCCATTTGTGGCTACCAATCTCAAGTCTGCAACTATAGAAATATTTGAAATATATCGTGATAATGTGCTTCAGCATTTACAGAATGGAACACTTGAAAGTAGTTATAATTTGAATGCAGTCGGTGCCATTGTTCACCAAGAAAAAATCTACTTCAATAATGGCAATGATGTTAATCCACAGAGAATCGCACTTAACTTGAAGGATTACATTGAAGCAAATGACCCAGGGGCTATCTACCGTGTAAATATATCTTTTGTACCCTCTGATGTTATAGAATTGGGTTGTCAGGATGGTGATGAGGGATTTGAATTTGAATTAGATAAGTCGAGAAGTATTTTTAGTCAACGTGGCAGTTATAATTATCAGCAAAGAAATAATCCATGTTACAATACCTATTATTATGGCAAAGGCATTTCCCGTCATGTATTGCTATCTAATCTAGGTGTCATCTCTAAATTGGACCCTGATAACAATTTATTGTTAGCCGTCACAGATATTAATTCTATCAATAGAATTGGAGGAGCCACTGTCAATGTATATGATTATCAGCAACAACTGATTAGTAGTGGAGCGACAAAGCAAGATGGAATTGCAATAGTCTCCTTGTCTAAAAAGCCTGCTTTTGCCATCGTCACTAACAGGAATCAATTTGCCTATCTCAATTTGAGGGACAATCAGGCATTGAGTAATAGTGATTTTGATGTGAGTGGTAAAAAGACTTCATCTGGTATAGATGCCATGATATACGGCGAACGTGGTGTTTGGAGACCTGGAGACACTTTGCATATCAATGTAATGCTAGAAGATAAATCCGGGACCTTGCCAGCTGACCACCCAGTGACACTTGAAGTATTTGATTCAAGAAATAAGAAACACTACACACAAACCACTTCTCAACACTTAGGGCAGATTTATTATTTCCCAGTGCCGACCTCCCAAGCCAGTCCTACTGGAAATTACCGTGCTAAGTTCTCTGTAGGAAATAATGAATTTTACAAGACGATTAAAGTAGAGACCATTAAACCTAATAGATTGAAGATTGATTTGGGCTTGCCAGATAATGACTTAGATATACATTCAGGACAAGATATTGAGATTGCTTCACAGTGGTTGCATGGTGCCTCAGCTGATGGATTAAAGGCTAACGTGAATGTAGATGTGAATAAAGTTAATACGCAGTTTGTTGGATATTCGAACTATGAATTTGATGACCCATCAAGACGGGTAGATGCTTACAGTCAGGCCATCTTCGATAAGAGGCTAGATGAGAATGGAAAGGGTATAATTAAGTTCCCTGCTCAAAAAGATAAGCTGTATCCAGGGAAAGTAAAACTGTCATTTAATACCAAAGTATTCGAAAAGAGTGGTAACTATAGCGAACATAATATCTCCACCATAGCCCATCCCTATGAGAGTTATGTAGGTGTCCAGGTGCCTGAGTCCAGATGGGGTAGCAAGAGAATCGACTTAGATAAATTAGATTACATTGAATTGGTTGCAGTGGACACGAGTGGTCAGCCAGTGGCTAACAGACAATTAAATATAGGGATGTATGAGGCCGATTGGAACTGGTGGTATGACCGAGGCTATAGTTCTAAGTATAATTATAACCACGCCAATCATAGTGGCGCTTTGTATAAAGACACCTTGAGTACAGACAATTCAGGAAAAGTAAAATACCCTGTCCGTTTTGATGAATATGGTCGGTATATGATTCGGATATGTGATGAGGTGTCAGGCCATTGCACTGGAGAATTATTTTATGCAGGGCGCAGTTGGGGTGGTAAGCAAAAGCAAGGACCTCAATCACTCAGGATGAAAACCGATAAGGACGCGTATGTTATCGGTGATGAGGTCAAAATAAATGTACCGTCTGTGGAAGGGGGTGAAGTTTTTGTTACCGTGGAGAACGGAGAAAAAATACTGAGTACATTCTGGCAAAAGACAGGTAAGGCAAGTACTGAAATTAGTATACCAGTTACTAAAGAGATGACGCCAAATGTATATGTGTCAGCTCACCTTGTGCAAAAGTATAATGCTGAGACCAATGACTTGCCTATGCGTATGTATGGTGTCCTACCCGTAAAGGTAACTGACCCTGCTACGCAGATAGAGCCGCGTATTAGAATCGCAGATGAAATCAGACCCGACCAGGTACAGTCGATAACAGTTTCAGAAGCGAATAATAGTGCCATGTATTATACGCTTGCAGTCGTAGACGAAGGCCTACTTAATTTGACAAATTTCAAAACACCCGATTGCTGGAATTATTTCAATGCCAAACAAGCCTTGGGCATAAAGACTTGGGACTTGTATGACTATGTGCTAGATGGCCATGGTGGCAAAATAGATAAGTATATTTCTATTGGGGGTGATGATGCTGCTTCTCAGCAGGGGAAGGATAGCGACCAGAATAGATTTAGACCAGTCGTCCAGCATCTGGGGACATTCAAGGTGGATGCAGGAAGAAAGAATACGCATAAGATAAATGTGAAAGATTATGTGGGTGCCGTCAGAGTCATGGTCGTCGCAAGAAACAATCAGTCCTATGGAAGTGCTGATAAAACAGTCTTGGTCAAAAAGCCACTGATGACACAATCTACCTTGCCGCGTGTGCTGGGCATAGGTGAGACGCTAGACCTGAATGCAAACATCTTTGCTATGTCAGATAATATTAGAAATGTGGATGTCAGCATAGATACAGATAATCTCATTAGCAGTAATTTGACAAATGCTAGTTTGTCCTTTTCTAAGCAAGGAGACCAGTTGGCCAATTTTCCAATAGAGACCAGTCAGGCAGAAGGAATGTCTACAATAAAAGTTGTGGCTTCCAGTGGTGGTGAGACAGATGACGAGGAGATAAACATTGCTGTCAGAAACCCCAACCCAATTATTTCTAAATCAGAAAGTATTGTTATAAAGGCAGGAGAGAAAATTACTAAAGAGCTGAATTTATTTGGCACACCTGGCACCAATTCTGCCAGCGTGGAAGTCACTAATTTTTTACCATTAGATTTATCATCTAGACTTAATTACTTGATTCATTATCCATATGGATGCATAGAACAAACGGTTTCTTCAGTATTCCCCCAATTGTACCTTGCCGATATAGTAGAACTTTCTGCTTCAGAAAAAAACAAAAGTCATAAATCTATCAAAAGAGGCATAGAACGATTGACCTTATTTCAATTAAATAATGGTGGGATGAGCTATTGGCCTGGAAGAGATTATGAATCATTATGGGGAAGTGCTTATGCCTTACACTTTCTGACTGAAGCAAAGCAGAAGGGATATATTGTCTCCCAATCTATGATAGATGAGCTGGCTGATTATTGTCAGAAAACGGCTAAGGGCTATACGCATCGGCAAGAAGATTACTATAATACGATGGAGTTACAACAAGCCTATATCCTTTATGTCCTGGCTAGGGCAGGCAGAGCTGATATTGGTAGTATGAATAGATTAAGGAATTATAAGAATCTAAATGTCTCAGCGGCGCATTTGCTAGGTGCCGCCTACGCTTCTATATCCAAAGTAGATATTGCTAAAAAGTTAATTTCGAATAAAGAACTCAATATCAAGCCATATATAGAAACTGGAGACACTTATGGTAGCACGTTAAGAGACATGGCTATTATCGCACAAGCGCTTATAGATATGGACATGGAGGAGGAAGCCTTTAAGGTTATAAAAGATATAGCCAAAGATATATCAGCGCAGAGATGGTACTCTACGCAGGCTGTGGCTGTGAGCTTGTCCAGCATAGGCCAGTACTTAGTAAAGTATCCAGTGGGTGATTTGAACTTTGAGTATGTAGACACTAAGGGAGAGTCTAGTGCTATCCAAAGCCAAAAATCGATGTGGAAGGATACGGTGGATGTGAGTTCTAATAAATCAGTAACTATCCACAATACCAGTAGTGGCAATCTATATGTTAATCTCGTGACTAATGGCAAGGAAGCTGTTTCAGGCACTAATCCTGTACAATCTAGACACATAGATATCGATGTCAAATACACTGATTTAGAAGGGAAGAAAATAAATCCTACTAAACTTAAACAAGGGCAAGACTTTATAGCATCAGTGACCATAGGACATAATGGAAGCAGGTCTGTAAGGCTGGATGAATTAGCCTTGGAATTTTCTATACCCTCTGGATGGGAGATAAATAATGAAAGGCTGCAAGACAGAGTGACCTCTACTGGGGATGCGGGTTATGATTACAGAGACATAAGGGATGACAAGGTCATTACGTTCTTTGACTTAGGCTACAGAGATAGTACTACCTTCAGCACGAAATTAACGGCTACCTATGCAGGACGTTTTTATTTCCCTGCAGTATACGTGCATGCCATGTATGATAATGATATCAGTGCCAAAACATCAGGACAATGGATAGAGGTAACAAAGGGATATTAATCCTCAGGTATATAGCCTACTTGTTGGCGCTGTTTGTGGTGGTACTTTTACTTGTGCCTAACATTGATATGGATGTATCCTATAGTCAGGTGATATATGACAGAGACGGTAATTTGCTGGGTGCCCATGTGGCGGAAGATGAGCAATGGCGTTTTCCTCCGAGCGACTTAGATGTTGATATTATATCACAAGCTCTATTGACCTATGAGGATAAAAATTTTCACAGACATCATGGGCTTGATTTCAAAGCTGTGGGTAGGGCGCTGCGAGATAATGTGAACGCAGGAAGTATCAAGAGTGGTGCTTCTACCATCACCATGCAGTTGGCGAGATTATCTTGTGGGTTAACGAAAAGAACCTACAGGCAGAAAATATTAGAGATACTCATGGCAATCAAGCATGAGTTTAGATTCAGTAAGCACGAGATACTTAACCAATACTTGGCACATGCCCCTTATGGAGGAAATGTGGTTGGGATAGAAGCGGCATGCTGGAGATACTTTGGGAAAAGTCCACAGCTACTTACGACAGCAGAAGCTTGTATGCTTGCTGTTTTGCCTAATGCACCGTCTCTCATTCACCTGGGTAAAAACAGAGAGGCCCTGAAGGCAAAGAGAGATTTTCTTTTAGCTCAGCTGTTAGAAGAAGGCCACATCACACCAGAGACTTATGAATTAAGTCTGATGGAGTCTTTGCCGCTTAAGCCGGTGGCACTGCCTGCGCTGGCCCCTCACTTATTAGCGTATGCGCATAAAGATGGCGTTAATCATACGACGCTAGATGGGGACATTCAAAAGACCTGTCTTAATACAGCAAAATATTTTGGAAATATATATTCGCAAGAGGACATTCAGAATATGGCTATTCTTGTCATGGATACGTATAGCGGAGAAGTCCTCGCATATGTCGGTAATAGTCCAGTCACAAGAGAGGAACACCATGTAGATAATATTCATGCTAAGCGTAGTTATGGCTCATTACTAAAGCCAGTCTTGTATGCCTTGAGTTTGGATGCAGGCCAATTATATCCACAACAATTACTGAAAGATACACCTGCCAATTATAATGGGTATAGACCAGAGAATTACTCTAGAGCTTATGACGGTGCGGTGCCCGCCTCACTGGCCTTGTCCAAATCTCTGAATGTTCCCTTTGTGCATATGCTGAAGACTTATGGGATAGAACGATTTATTTCTAAGCTAAGCGCTATGGAAATAAACTCTATTAATCAGGATGCAAATTATTATGGCTTATCGCTGATATTAGGAGGTGGTGAAGCGTCACTATGGGAGATGACGGGTATGTATGCCAGTATGGGCAGAACCCTGAGTCACTTTGAATCTAATAGCAGTCAATATCTAAATAAAGAATTTTCTTCACCGCGCATTACGATTAATGCTGATAAGGAAGTCACCCAAAAGCAAAACCCGCAACATTTATCTGCAGGGGCTATTTATCACACCTTTAAAGCCATGAATGAAGTCATCAGACCCAATGCAGATATGCAATGGCAACGTTTTAACTCTTCAGCACCGATTGCTTGGAAAACAGGTACCTCATTCGGTCATAAGGATGCTTGGGCTATAGGTGTCTCTCCCAGATATACAATTGGTATATGGGTAGGTAACTCAGACGGAGAGGGTAAGCATAACTTGGTCGGTGTCAAAAAAGCAGCGCCACTTTTATTTGATGTGTATAATAATTTACAAAATCATAAGACATTTAATACTCCTTACGATGACCTCCATCATAGAGCGGTATGTAGTCAGTCAGGTCATCTGGCAGGCCCTCATTGTGAGGCTGTAGATACCTTATATATGCCAGCATCTAAGTACCATAAATTGTGTCCATATCATCTCACGCTGCACACTAACCAAGACGGACAACGTGTGCACTCCGATTGTCTATTGCCTTCAGAGATGGTACACAAAAGTTGGTTTGTGCTTCCACCAGATATGGCCATGTATTACAAATTACAAAACCCCTCCTATAAGGCCATTCCCGCCTACGCTGAGACTTGCGGTACTAGTCTAGACGCGGAGCTGATGTCGTTCATTTATCCCCATTCATTCACTAGCATCTATCTACCTGTCAATGGTGAACAGCAAAGAGAGAAAACAATTTTCCAACTGGCACACCAAAAGCCAGATGCCAAAGTGCATTGGCATTTAGATGGTCAATATCTTGGTGTCACAGAAGAGCTGCATTCTTTTCCCATCGATGCCGCAGTAGGCCCACATATTGTCAAGGTGGTGGATGGAGAAGGCAATTCTAAGACGCAAACATTTGAGATAGTAGGGGAGAGCAGACCGTAAAGTATCTTGTCGTATGGCAGAATTTAACTTAGTTTTCTTAGAAATCAATTGTACAAGTTGAACTATTAGGATATTACTCTATTAGATTTGTGTTATAATAAAAAAGCGATGCGATATACATATCTTCTACTGTTCACCTTGATTACCCTGACGCTATTTGGACAACGACGAGAGCCACTAGACATAACAATAGATTGGGAGTCATATGACCCGCCTTCTACTTTGGTGGTCCCAGAGAATCCTGTAGAACGTGCTAAGTTTCCCTTCGTCGATGTGCATAGCCATCATTGGAGAATGGCAGAAATGAATCTAGATGAGTTAATTCTGCAGATGGACAGTCTTAATATGCAAGTCGTGGTTAACCTGAGTGGCAGAGGTGGCCAAGCCCTCAAAGGCATCACTGATAATATAAAGAAGTATGGGCATGAGGATAGAATAGTTGTATTCACTAATATTAATATTCGGTCCATCTTAGAGCCAGACTGGACAGAGAATACGGTCAAGCAAATCGAGTACGATGTAGCGAATGGCGCTAGAGGGCTGAAAATATATAAGTCACAAGGAATGACAAACACAGATAGTCTCGGTAATCGTGTCAAAATTAATGACCCTAGAATTGGACCTGTGTGGGAGAAGTGTGGAGAGCTCGGTATTCCAGTGCTTATCCACTCCGCTGATCCTAAATCATTCTGGGCACCACATGACAGCCTTAATGAGAGATGGCTGGAGCTTAAGGTGAGACCTAATAGAAAACGAGATGCTGATAATCCTGCATCATGGGAAACCATCATTGCAGAGCAGCACGATATATTCCGTAATCATCCTAATACAACTTTTATCAATGCACACATGGGCTGGTACCCTAATGACTTGGAGAAGTTGGGTGAGTTGTTAGACGATATCCCAAATATGTATGTGGAGATAGGGGCCGTGATAGCGGAGCTGGGCCGTCAGCCGAGAATGGCCAATAGGTTCTTTGAAAAATATCAGGATAGAGTCCTATTCGGAAAAGATTCCTATAAGCCTAAGGAGTATCCTACCTACTTCCGAGTCTTAGAATCAGATGATGAATATTTCCCTTATTACAAACGCTATCACGCATTCTGGAGAATGTACGGATTACACCTGCCTGACGATATTCTAGAGAAGTTGTATTATAAGAATGCACTTAAGGTGATTCCGGATTTAGACCCAGCAATGTGGGAGGATAAGTAGGGAAGGAAATGTTGTGTGATATCTTACTGCATTTTATGTGGCGAGATTCATGATACATGTTTCTCTAATGCGCCATATTTCGTCAAAGTCTAATTTGGAGTCACTGTCCTGCAGCCATTTCTGGATAAAGTTCTTATGGTAAGTTACTTTGAATGTAGCGACTTGCTCAGGTAGAATTGTCATTTCCTCAATGATATCTTTTTCTATTTTTTCGAATTCTGATTGGGTTGATGTCAAATCAGTTCTTTCGCCTTTTATTTTTAGATAGCAATGCGCCTCAGGAATATAGGTCATGGCATTATCACTTAGAGCTGAGCCGATGCCTGGCGTATTTAATTGAGTCATCCGATAGATTCCTATTACCAGTTGAATATCTGGCACTTGATTTAAATCGGCAATGCTTTTTAGTAGGGCATGCTTAGAACTGCAAGTCCCTTTCATTTCTGATATAACCAAACCAAAGTCAGTCCGATTACTATTTCGTCCATAAGGAGACTTTGAATGAAGCTGGTTAATTGTTCCCATGTATCTATCCCTTGACTTCTTACAAGAGCCGTTAAGGTATCGTCAGACTTTAAGTAATAATCCAAGCTCATGGAATTTGTGTCAAAGGTGCCCAAGACACGAATATGCCTTGGGGTCTTTTTGTAGTTTATTTTTTAGAGAAGGAAGTCAGCATCCAGTGACTCTTCTCTGTTTGTCTCATGAATTCTGTTATGAGTAGCGAGGTGCTGAGGTCAGCAGTTGCATCGGCATGTTCTATAGCTTCTATCATATAGCTGAGGAGGATTTCGTAGTCATTGATAATTTCCTTGACCATCTCTGTAGCACTTAGGTCAGCACCTGCTTCTTCTATATTAGAATGCTTCAGGTAATCGCTCATACGACTCATAGGCCTCAATCCCAGGATTCTTATACGTTCTGCTATCTCATCTATCTGACCTTCTACTGCTTGGTAGCCTTGCTGAAATTGCTCATGTAGGTCATAGAAATCACC
>CAZIMH010000058.1:7532-13084 GCA_964540155.1 uncultured Saprospiraceae bacterium | reverse complement strand
CATCTATAGAGCATCCACTAGGTAATCTTTTAGGGTCGGCCGCTAATACTATAAATATATAGTGAAACACTGTGGCATATGCATCTAGTTCATGTCCATGAGAGGCCCAAGTCATTGTGAAATCGTAAAGTTTAGACATGAGCGATTCAGTGGTAGATTCATCCATTACTTTATCTGATTGGTACACCCACACTCTGGAGCTATCTGGTAGTGCGATTAAGTCTCGTCTCATAATTCCTTTTTCTTCCTAATATTAATTCTAATTTTAATCTCTTTAACGGTATTTGAGATCCAAGATAAGTAAATACCTTAGCTGTTGGAGATTACCTCGGCACACAATCGATTAAGTCATGAGAATACTAGACAACAAGCAAATAGATCAAAAAATCAGACGATTGGCTTATGAGATTTTAGAGGATAATTCACAAGTAAAAAAACTAATCTTTCTGGGCATAAACTCCAATGGGACCTCATTTGCTACCTTGCTTGCAGAAGCCTATAATAAGATTGCTACCTATCCTGTCACTGTAGGCGTGCTCAGACTCAACCCTGCTGACCCACTTTCTTCAGATATAGAATTAAAGTTAGACGAGGTTAAAAATCTGAATAAGAAACATATAATTGTCATCGATGATGTAGCTAATACAGGTAGGACACTTTATTATGGAATGCGTCCCCTGATGGCTTATCTCCCCAAGAAAGTCCAAGTTGCTGTATTAGTGGACAGGAAACACAAATCATTTCCTATCAGTGTAGACTATGTAGGACTTTCCTTGGCGACTACATTAAAAGAAAACATTGCCGTTGAAATAAAAAAAGCCAAAAGCAAATCTGTTGTTCTTGTGTAGTTTATACACTTTCATGAATCTTCATTCCATTTTAAGATAAGTTTAGTATTTCTATTGAAAGCCTAGTAGAATAGTGTTCTTTCTTCACCTAGTATGTCTTACAAGGCTCATTTGCTACACTTGTACATAGAAATCGGAACCAATACTATAACTTTAAGTTGTTATATATGCAGTGTATAAATTTTGCTTATGGCAAGAATAACCAAATATCTAATTTTCATCTTCCTATTTGGAGTGTTGCTTTCTTCTTGTGAGGAAGAACCTTACCAGCTAGAGCCTGATCAAGAAGTCTTAGATGAATTTAATTTTATACTAGCAGATAAAAGAGCTGATGAGGTTGTCAGTCAACTCAGAACCAAACTTGTACAAATTTCCAGATACGGTATTGCCTTCGGACATCAAGATGCTACAGCATATGGGATAGATTGGGAGCATAGTGGATTTCCTAGCCAAAGTGATGTATTAAATGTAGCAGACGATTATCCAGCTGTGATAGGATTCGATATAGGCAGAATAGAAAGACGTCGGAGTGAAAATTTAGATGGCGTATCATTTAATCTAATGCGTCAACTTATTCAGGAAGCTCATGAATTTGGCAGCATAATTACCATTTCTTGGCATGCCGATAACCCTATAACCAGAAATTCGCCTTGGGATACGAGTGGGGATATAAGTAGTATACTACCGGGAGGTTCTAACAGTGGAAGATTAGAAACTTATATTGATTTTGCAGCTGAGTTTTTTAACTCACTTGTTGATGAGGAAGGCAATCCTATTCCAATTATTTTCAGACCGTGGCATGAAATGAATGGAGATTGGTTTTGGTGGGGAGATGAAGCCTTGTCTGCTTCAGAATACAAGCAATTATTTCAAGCTACCGTAGATATGTTCTCGAATAGAGGCGTAAATAATTTACTTTATTGTTATAGCCCTAATTGGGCAGTTGATTTTGATGAATACCTTAAGTATTATCCTGGAGATGACTGGGTAGATTTATATGGAGTTGATGTTTATGATTTTCTTGATGGTGATTTTAATGAAGTTGCAGAAGAAAGCATTTCTGTCATATCACGCATTGGCTATGCCAGGAACAAACCCTTTGCTTTAACTGAGACAGGATTGGAGAATGTAGTAGAGAGTAATTGGTGGACAGAAAAATTATATCCTATTCTTCAAAATAGTGGGTTGGCCTACACTATGGTTTGGAGGAATGATGTGGATGTGCATTGGTTCGGGCCTTTCGAAGGACACAGCTCGGAAGGAAATTTTAGAGAATTTGCTGCCTACTCAGATATTCTATTCAGTGAGGATATTCAATAATCACTAAGTATTACAACTCAAACATTATCCTTTGATAAAATTATAAAACCTACCCTTTGATTAAAGAGTAGGTTTCCTTTTTATACAGTAATTCTTGAAGTCTGGTTTCTATTTATTGACGATTATTTTTTGGTGTGCTTTTCCATTGGCTGTCGATAATTCAATAATATACATCCCCAAATCAATACCCTCCAATGAGATAATATTACTATTTGATGTTATTACTCTGTGACCATTCAGCGTGTACAGACTGACAGATTCTAAGGCGATAACTGAGTCCACAATAATAAATTCAGATGCAGGATTTGGGTAAATAATAAAATCAATATTGTTCTGGTTGTCAGTGCTAAGAATGAAGACAATGTCATCATTATATCTAGGGGTCATTTGATATCCGTTACCTAAAGTGCCATCATTATCTGTATCGAACTGACCACCAATACCAATATATGCTACATCCACTGTGCCTGGAAATGAAGGTATATCTGCAACTTCTGTTTCACCATCTATTCGCAAATTTACCGTATCGCCAGAAGTAGAAATGAGATTTACCGAGAAATCATTGCCATCACCAAACCACCTACTTGCATCCTCTACACTTACTGGATTTATAGAAACTAAAGATGATTCTGTCGTTTCATCTAATGCTGTTATTCCTCTAGGCACAACGACATCATTGCCTGTGCTAACTAATTCAATGTCTTCAAGAATTATCTGAGTTAATCCAGCAAATGACCCTACCAATCCCCTTACGGTAACCATATCTCCTTCCTCTACTATGTATCCAAATTGGTCATCAGCACTGAAAACAGAAACACCCTGATTATTCTCATCTATAATAGTAAATAAAAGGCCATCAGCTCTGAGATTAATGCCATGCACAACAGCCGTGGTTTCCACTCTTTGGTCAAACAAGAGCGGATTAAGATCAGAAGTGTTGTTTTCACGAAGTTCTGCCATGGTTACGCTGGTATATGTCACGACACCAGTATTGTATGGAGAAATATCAGCGACGGATCTAGGAAATAATTGATACCCTTCATCAAATGGTTCACTATTATCAAATTGTCCACCTAAACCTGTAATATCAAATGTCCCTGTAGGCGGAAGCATGCCTGAGATATCTACATCGCTATCGATTCTAACGACAAATGAATTAACGCCATCAGTCAAATCCACATTAAAACTGCCTCCATTTTCCCATTGAGATGGATCAGCTAATGCCACATTTCTAATAGTCACTAAATTAGATTCGCTTTGCTCATCAAGCTGTGTGACTATAACAGGATCAGGTACATTCTCTGATGCTATGACTTCTATTTGCGTTGGGACTATCTCAGCAAGTCCATTGAATTGGGTGAGACTTCCTGTTACACTCAGTACATCACCATCATTTACGGTATATCCAAAGTCGCTATCTAATGAGAAAACCGTGATGCCTATATTCTCCATTCTATCATGTAGGACAAAAGTTTGTCCTCCTGGTCTGAAATTAGGACCTATAGCGATACCTTCTAATGTTGCTGCTTCTCCATCCCTGAGAATGACACCATCTGAGTTGGTCGCTCTGGCCTCAGTGATGGTTAGCGTTGATTGACTGAACCCTTGATTACAAACAGCCAAGAATAATACAGAATACAAGGTAATTAGATATTTCATAATGGATAATTAATTTAAAATGAATAGAACTTCAGATTCCGAATAAGAAAAAAGGACTTTGTGTCCTCTCCTCAAAAACCTAGAACAAAATTAACTACAATGTAGCGAAGCTCATATCATTATGGAAAATTACCTTGATATAATTATCCTTAGATAAAAGAATGATTATCTAAGTGGGATTTGATTGCTTTTTCTAACTCTATCTATCCCAAATCTGGTATGTTAGGCAGAACAGGTATTGTAAAAGAGAATTTAGTGCCAACGCCTAATTCGCTTTCTGCTTCTATTTTTCCACCATGGTCTTCTACAATCCTTTTGCATATAGATAAGCCCAATCCTGTACCTTCATAAGAACTCTTAGAATTTAGTTGCTTGAATGGTTTGAATATTTGTGTCGTGAATTCAGGGTCCATGCCTATGCCATTATCTTGAACTGAGAAGCAATGGAAATCATCTACTAGAGAGTAAGTTATTTCTATTTTCGGCGTTGTGCCTTCTTCAATAAATTTTAAGGCATTAGCAATTAGATTCTGCACTAGCTGAGTAATCTTTACCCTATCTGCTAATATGATTTTAGGCAGTTCTGAGACTATTTTAATTTCGCCACCACTCTCAGATACATTCGCACTTAGGTATATACGTACTAATCTGATGACTGCTGAAATGTCTACTTCTTCCAACTCTAACCTTTTCGAATCTACTTTGGAGTAATTAAGTAAATCGGTTATTAAGTTTGTAAGCGTTTGAGTACCAGATTTGATGTATCCAAAGAATTGTTTTTCCTTGCTTCCCATCTTGTCCTGAAGTTTTCTTTCTATAATAGAAGAGAAACTTGAAATTGTACGAAGTGGTGCTTTCATATCATGAGCAGCAATATGTGCAAATGATTCTAGTTGGGCATTGGACTCCACATATCCCTTGAGGCGGTTGTTTATTACTTGTAGTTCTCTTTGAGACCTTGTAATCTGCTCAGTCTGAATTTTATTCTCAGTTACATCTGTTCCATAAACATAGGCACCAATATTATTCCCTTCCAAGTCAAACGCAGGTATATAAGTAGCTTTTGCAACTAATCTTTTATTGGTATACGCATTCTGAGAATCCAATTCTTTGACTATTGATTCTCCATTGAATACGCGTTCGTATAGTGGCTTGACCATCTGAAAAAACATTGGCCCAGCTACTTCCTCTATCGTTTTTCCAACGACATTATCAGCCTTAAGTCCAAACCATTCAGTGTATTTGCAATTGATATACCTATATCTATATTCCCTGTCTATGTAGGCCATCGAAGAAGTCATGGAATCTGTAATCTGCTTCAGTTTACTTTCTCCAGACTTGATTTTTTTACTGTTAGCAGCAAGCTCCCTTCTTCTGAGTGAACGAATCTTCTTGTAAGAATCTTTCAAGTCTTCAATGGTGGAATTAAGATGGTGTTCCATTAGGAGTTTGTCATTCTGTGACCTCCTAAGTGACTCATCAAGTTTACTTATCTCAATTTTGAGGAGTTTGAATTGGTGCTGAATTTCGAAGGATTCTCCAAGGGTTAATCCATCGAGTAGCTTAGATATCTTCTCTACAGGTTTCATAATCATATTAGCTTTAGGGTAGTGGAGATAGAGGAAGAAAATTTTGGATACCAGACAAAAATCAAACTTCTTGCCCACAACTTAGAAATGTAAAAGGGTTGTCAGAAATAATGGTCAAATACGAATAAAAATAAAA
>CAZIMH010000058.1:0-7432 GCA_964540155.1 uncultured Saprospiraceae bacterium | reverse complement strand
TTAGAAATGTAAAAGGGTTGTCAGAAATAATGGTCAAATACGAATAAAAATAAAAAGAGAGCAGACATTTAGTGTCTCAGCAATAAAAAAAGTAGACCACATCTGCGATCTACTTTTTTTACACCATTATTTTAATTGAACTGTGTTTTACTCTATTCTAATGCTTAATATGCTAAAGCTGGTGCCAGTTCTTGTTTTTTGATGCTACTACTCAGGTATGAGGCCTCCTCAGAGTCTGACTTATTACTAACAGCATTAGGTAGGACTTTGCACAAGCCGTACTCCATATGTATACCAGGGCCTAAACCCATAAGATATCCTAATCCAGGCTTCTCACACTCTGTTAGAGCTCTGTCCATTGCAGTCATAATGGATACTGCGCTCTGATTTCCGAACTGTCTGAATGTTTCTAAGGTCAGTTCCAGCTTATCAGAATCAAGATCCATAGTCTCCCCAAAAGCTTCCATTACTTTTGGCCCACCTGCATGCATTATCCAATAATCTATTTCAGATATATCTACACCGCTTTCATTAAGCATTTGGTTAATCGGATCAGCAGCATTTTCTCTGATTAGATTAGGTAATTTATAGTCTACGTGTGAATGTATACCTTCATCTGTCATCCATTGGCCTACAGCAAAATTGCTGCCTGAGAAAATATAGGATTTCGTATCCATAATTTCTACTTTAGATTCATCAGCAAGTGGATGCTCCCTTCCTATCATCAAAGCTGAAGCATATCCATCTCCAAATATCGAGTTAGCGACGATGATTGAAATGGATTCAGGCCTTTCATATTGTGTACATAAGGTTTCTGCAGCACAAACAAGAAAGGCTTTGTCTGGCATAGCATTGAGTAAGTCCTTCACTCTATTAATTCCAGCTATCCCACCGGAACACCCTAAGCCAGTGATAGGTAATCTGATTATATCTGGTCTTAGACCTAATTTATCTTGCAGTAGAACATCCAGATGTGGTGTTACCATACCTGTAGTCGAAACCAAACATATGCCATCTATCTGGTCTGGTGTCAGACCACTATCATTAATTAGTTTTCGACATTGTCTTTCTAAAAATTCTACAGAGGTTTCTTTCCAAAGCTTGAATTTTTCTTCAATCATTTTGTTTTCAGTCATATATGAAAACTCCTCGAATGGAACACTGAAGTGTCTCTTCTTGATTTGAGAGCCGTCAAGTATTTTTCTAAGAATGTTAGCCATCCTTGGCTCTACCTTTTTGACTAGGAAATCATAGTATTCATCTTGTGTCAGATGATAACTTGGAACTGTCGATGTGATTGAATAGATAAATGACATAATTCAAAATTTAGGTGTTTTTCAAAAGCTTATGTCAAACTTAAAGCATCCCCTAAAGAGCCATTTGTCTAAATGGTGGATGTTTTGTGTAAATAAAAAACACTATATCTATCTGATAATCAAATAATTATAAATATAATTACTATAAAAAATATTAAATAACGGTGTCTATATAATTAATATTCGTTGCAATTACCACCGCATTTCTACAGATATGGCTTGAATTTTACTATTTAGGAAGGCTTTGAGCTTAGTCTACTCAGGTTTGAATAGCTCCATAACCATGCATCTGACACTTCCGCCTCCAAAATGCTCTATGGTAGGAATCGGAATACTGAGCAATTTGCTGTAAGCGCTTAATTTGTCTATTTGACTGCTTGTCAATGAGTTATAAGCAGCAGAGGACATAATCATTATAGGTTGACCTAGCTTGCTTTTGATTTGCAGCATGTTACCCGCAAATTGTT
The DNA here is from genome assembly GCA_964540155.1 of uncultured Saprospiraceae bacterium. GTDB lineage: Bacteria > Bacteroidota > Bacteroidia > Chitinophagales > Saprospiraceae > RFSX01. The sequence goes on along the minus strand of CAZIMH010000058.1, from coordinate 5,649 downwards.
CCATTTGATTATAGTTGATTTCTATAATCTCCTTTCCTGAATTTGAGAGATTTTCGATTACCTCTTTTCTTTCTTCAATGTCTCTGATGCTTTCTAGACAAATAACGACATGATCCTTAGCAATTGCCATCATTACATTGGTATGATAAATGGGACTATTGCTTCTGTCCGTAGCGTGAAATACGACTTTTTGGTAATTATATAGGACAGCAAACTTTTCAAGAACCTTAACATCGGTTCTTTTGCTAATACAAGCATAAACAATCTTATTGGCCCTGTCAAAAACCAGGCTTCCAGTGCCTTCTAGATATTTCTCTTCGGCTTCATGGTACTCAAAACTGTATCTCTTTTTGTACTTATATTCTTCAGTTAACTTAGTCACTATATCCTCTCTTCTTTCATTTCGTCGAGAAGCAGCCATCATAGGATAAGTTACTAAAGTCCCATTGCTGTGAGAACTAATCCAGTTATTAGGGAATATAGCGTCAGGCTTTATAGGGTTCACAGTGTCTTGTATTACAATTACATTGACATCTGCATCCTCTAAGGACTTAACCATCTTATCGAATTCTACTATAGCTTTTTCAGATACTTCAGTTTTTTTACCTGACATATCATTCTGAAACTTATTATCTGCCAGCGTATCTGGGTTGGAGCCAAAATGAGCTGGCCTAATCATTAGCACTGTATTTGTCAATCCGTCTGTCATAGCCCTGAAGCTTGGTTTTTTAATTTATCCGCAAGATTATGACCTAAATAGTTGTCAATCAAAAAATGAGCTAAATAAATTATAGGAGTTAAGGCAATCGCAATCAGAAATTTGTAGATATAATTGACAGTGCCGATGGCAAGAACTCTCGATAATTCCCAGTCTGCACCAATGTAGAAGGCTATAATGAGCACGACAAAACTATCTACAAACTGTGAAACCAACGTAGAACCTGTGGCTCTAAGCCATACCATTTTGGCTTTGGTAATAACTCTCAGTCGGTGGAATACTATCACATCCAGTAACTGCCCTATAAGAAATGCTACTATAGAACCGACTACAATCCAAAGCCCCTGCCCGAAAATTCGTCTAAAAGCTAAGTTCATACTTGTCAGACTCTCACCCTCTGTCTCTGATAGGCCACTTATGCTATCCCACCATACATTTGGTGCAAGATGTATGGCCATATATATTACAATGAAGGCATAAGATATCAGGCCTACTGTGAGATAGCTCAGAAATTTGATACCTCTCATGCCGTAGTACTCATTTATAATGTCAGTCATAATGAATACAACAGGCCATAGGAGGACGCCTGCGGTTAGATTAAAGCTTAGTTTGCTTTCTCCAAAGAAACTCAAACTAACTGGCTCAAATCCTAAAGTTTCTTCCAAAGAAAATATCTTTACACCAATGAATTCTGCTATGATTGCATTGGTAATGAAGAATCCTCCTAGTATTAAGAAAAGCACTACAGATTTATCCTTGAACATATGCTATTACTTGACGTTTAAGCTGTCTTTTGACTGGATATGACTAAGATACCAATTAACATGAAGACTGGCAGCATCGAAAAACAAGATGTTATTGTCGGTATTGATCTGGGGACTACTAATAGCTTAGTTGCATATATAGTTAAGGGTGAGCCTGTAATCGCAAAGGATATAAAAGGAAAGAATGCCTTAGTACCCTCAGTTATCCATTTCACAGATGATGGTCAGTTAATAGTAGGTGATTCAGCGAAAGACAGATTGATAGCGCAGCCAGAAAGAACTATATATAGTGTCAAAAGATTGCTAGGTCGCTCTTATACTGATCTGGCAGACCAAGCCAATAAGCTGGCATACACAATCATAGACAATGAGGATGGAGAATTAGTCAAGGTTAGAGTCGGAGATAATTTTTACACACCGATAGAGTTATCAGGAGAAATCTTAAAGCATCTTAAATCTAGAATAGAGTACATTCTAGACTCTAAGGTATCAAAGGCAGTCGTAACTGTCCCAGCTTATTTTAATGATTCACAGAGGCAAGCAACTAGAGATGCTGGAAAATTGGCCGGGTTGGATATTCTAAGGATAGTCAATGAGCCTACTGCTGCGGCATTAGCTTACGGACAAATGAAGGGGAATGACAATGAAATCATAGCCGTGTATGATTTGGGTGGAGGCACATTCGATGTCTCCATACTCAGATTAGATAATGGCGTCTATGATGTACTTAGCACAAATGGAGATACCTACTTAGGGGGTGATGATATAGATGCAGCTATTGTTTCGCATTGGATGGATGAAATGCAAATAACTAATCAGATGTTGGCCTCTGATAAGACATTAGCACAAACCCTAAGAATTAAAGCAGAGGAATGTAAAAAGCATCTGTCTTATGAGCATCTGTATGAAAGTGCAAACTTTTCTATGAGCAGAGAGACCTTCTCAGACCTCATAAAGCCTATCATTGATACCACTATCCAAAAGACTACATTAGCCATCTCTGATGCAGAATTATCCAGTGAGGATATAGACCGATTTATTTTAGTAGGTGGTTCTACGAGAATTCCATTGATTAAAGCTGCCTTACAAAATGCCTTTAATAGACCGATTTTAGATAGCATAGATCCAGACCAAGTAGTCGCATTGGGAGCCGCCGTCCAAGCAGATATTTTGGCTGGAAATTCTAATGCACTACTAATAGATGTGACACCCTTGTCTCTAGGTATAGAAACGGTAGGAGGACTTATGGATACCATTCTACCACGTAACTCTAAAGTGCCTACTTCTGTAGGTAGAAATTACACCACCTCAGTAGATGGTCAGGCTAATCTCAAAGTAGCAGTGTATCAAGGTGAGAGAGAATTGGTCGAGCACAATAGAAAGCTAGGAGAATTTATTCTGAAAAAGATTCCACCCATGCCGGCAGGTATACCCAAGCTTAGAATAGAATTTAATTTGGATGCAGATGGAATACTGAATGTAAAGGCTTCCGAAGAACGGTCAGGTACCGCAACAGAAGTGCAGATTAAATCACAATATGGAATTTCCGAAAAAGAAATGGGTAGAATGTTGATGGATTCAATTCAGAATGCAGAGTCAGACATGAAAGCCAAGCAGCTTATAGATGCTAGAACTGAAGGTCAATCTCTGCTACAAGCTGCTTCAAAATTTGTAATTCAAAATAATGAAATACTAACACCAGAAGAACAATCCACTATCTCTGAGCTCAAGCAAAATTTGGAAGCAATCATTAATTCTAGTGACAAGGATGAAATCTATGCAAGCATTGAATTATTAAATACCTATACGAAACCCTTAGCAGAAAGGGCAATGGACGTTACTATAAAAAAGGCCTTAAAAGGCAAAAAATTATAATATTTAAAAGTCTAAAAATCCAGCCTCTACTGGTAGATCTCTATTGATTAACTTGATAACCAATGAAGAACCAATAGCGCCGGCAGAATGGTCCATGGATTCTGCAATCGCCTTCATTACCTTATGTATGTCTCCTTTTACAAATGTGCTCATAGCATGCGTATTGACATTGAGGTCATCATATGATTTAAGATGCTTTATAAACGCAATAATTGATTGTTCATAGTCTGTGGTCAGTGGGTACAGACTGAGTTCTGCTGTTACTTTCATGTGTCTATTTGATATATCTTTAGAGTAAATTTACGTGTATTGTTAAAAGTGGGTCTGACAGGAGGCATAGGTTCTGGCAAATCGTTTGTTGCAAAACGATTCGAATTATTGGGTGTGCCTGTTTATTATGCTGACAAAGAAGCTAAGAGACTCATGTATCAAGACAGCCAATTGAAGTCTTCTATAAAAGCACTGCTTGGAAAAAAAGCCTACCATAATAATGGGCGACCCAACAGACCGTACATAGCCAAGAAAATATTCAATGACAAAGACTTATTGGGTGGTATCAATAAGTTGGTTCATCCTGCTGTAAAATTGGATTTTGAGATTTGGGCAGAGCAGCAGCATTCAAAATATGTGTTAGAGGAGTCTGCACTAATTTTTGAACATAAAATGACTCATTTTGATGCTGTTATTCTAGTAACTGCCTCTAAAGGAGTCAGAATTAAACGAGTCATGAAAAGAGACGGAGCTACTGAGGTGCAAATAGAGAGCAGAATGAAGCAACAACTCCCAGATAGAACCAAGAGAGAAAGAGCTGATTATGTGTTAGAAAATGAAGGGCTGGATATGATTAGTCTCGATAATAAAGTAAAAGAGATTCATAAATCATTATTATTACAATTAGAATAGATTAAAATAAAACATATATAAGAATGGAGACAACCACCAAACATAGCTCGCAGGATTTAATGCAAATGGAGGATAAATATGGTGCACATAATTACCATCCACTACCAGTGGTCTTAGCTAAAGGAGAAGGCGTCTATGTGTGGGATCCAGAAGGCAAAAAATATTTTGATTTTTTAAGTGCCTATTCTGCGGTGAACCAAGGACATTGTCATCCTAAAATTGTTAATGCGCTCAAAGATCAATCAGAAGTTTTGACTTTAACGTCACGTGCTTTTTATAATGACAAGCTTGGTCCTTATGAAAAGTATATCACTGAATACTTCCAATATGATAAGGTGCTTCCAATCAACTCAGGTGTGGAAGCCGTAGAGACTGCGCTGAAATTAGCTAGAAAATGGGCCTATAAAGTAAAAGGTGTTGAGCCTTATAGAGCTAAAATAATTTTCGCATCAGGTAATTTCCATGGAAGAACCTTAGCCGTCATCTCAGCGTCGGTGGACCCAAGTAGTACTGAAGGTTTCGGCCCTTATATGCCAGGGATAGAAATAATCCCTTATGATGACTTAGACGCTTTAGAAGTGTCTTTAAAGGATCCTAATACCGCTGGCTTTATAGTAGAACCTATTCAAGGGGAAGCTGGCGTATATGTTCCTGCTGAAGGTTATCTGGCTGGCGCTAAATCATTATGTGAGAAGTATAATTCACTCTTCATTGCAGATGAAGTACAAACAGGCATTGCAAGAACAGGGAAGCTTCTAGCTACTTGTGGCAACTGTACCTGCGATGTTTCTTGTCAGCACAAGCCTGAAGTAAAGCCTGATATTCTTGTTTTGGGTAAAGCATTGTCAGGTGGCGTTTTCCCGGTATCAGCAGTACTCGCTAATGATGATATCATGATGACCATCAAACCAGGAGAGCATGGGTCTACATTTGGAGGAAATCCATTGGCTTGTGCTGTAGCCATTGCAGCATTGGACGTGATTAAAGAAGAAAAGCTTGCAGAAAATGCATCTAGATTAGGTGATTTATTCAGATCGAGGATGCAATCATTGGCTGATAAGTCAGATCTCGTTACGCTTGTTAGAGGTAAAGGCTTACTAAATGCTATAGTTATCAATGATGAGGAGACCAGTAAGACAGCATGGAATATATGCGTTGCACTTAAAGACAATGGACTTTTAGCTAAGCCAACCCATGGAAATATAATCAGATTCGCTCCGCCGTTAGTAATTACGGAAGACCAATTATCAGAATGTTGTGACATAATCGAAAAGACGATATTGGATTTTGAGGCAGCCTAGGATGGAAAACTCATAAAATCATCTCCTTTTATTATATGTAATTGATTGCCAATAGTCATACATATATGTAATTTTATTAATATAATTG
>CAZIMH010000057.1:0-13096 GCA_964540155.1 uncultured Saprospiraceae bacterium | reverse complement strand
TCACCTAAGAATTTAAACGGAGCTGGATTCTGTGTATTTAATTTTATAGAATTATAAGTTGCCAATTTTGCCGCCTCTGCATCACCAAACTTAAGATATACTTTTGCGCTTAAGAATTGACCTTTGAAATTTTTAGGATATCTCTCTACGAATGTTTTTATCGAGTCAATAGATTCATCTTGATTACCACTAATCATTTCTAATCTCGCAGATAGGAGAAGTAATTCTTTTGGGAATTTCTTAGAGCTAAGATTTTCTAGAATATCTCTCGACTTGGAATACTGGCCTTGATCCAGATAATATTCAGCGAACTGAGCTCTTAATTTATGGTATTCAGGAAATGCTTTTAAATTGATTTCAATAAAATTGTCTTTATCAGCATTTGATATTTCGTCAAACCTATTAAGTAGTTCTGACTCAAGCATGCATCAAGGAATTTCGTTGAAATTATACAGCAAAGTAAATTTATCAAGCTGTTTTTTGACGTTTTCTACCGTCAAGGATTTTGTCTTGTATAGATGACGGCACCTTAGCTTGCGAGCTGATTCTAGGAAAGTCAAGTGGCCAAAGAATAATTTTTCTTCCATCAGGATATTTCTCTTCAAAGTCAGAATGATTATCGAATGAAGAGCGCTTCTCATTCTGAGGCAAATAACTCTCAGAAGGTAAGCCATCTGCAATGATAAGCTCGTGAGAATCTAATTCTATGTGGTAGTACTTAAAAGTTTCTGATGGGCTATATTGGATAATATTAATATCATTTACTAGTGCTCCAGCATTAATCAATAATCCTTCGATATAAACTGCGTGGTTTGGTGAAACGTGCAACTCCTGACTTGGAATTCCCATTTCTATCGCATCCTTAGAAATTTTAACTGGTAGTGTAGTTATTGGATCTTGAATCTCTGAAAGTACTTTAGTCTGTATTCCTATCCATTTGATTGGTAGGTGTTCTCCAGAATTTGTAATAACTGTATCTCCCAAATTCAGAGTCTCAATTTTTCGATAGCCTTTATTAGTTAGAATGTTGGTCCCTTCTAAAAAACAAATATTCATGGCCTTTGGCGTCTCTGGAAGTCCAGTCATCCAGCCACCACCAGCAGGGTCCAGTTGTATTGAAGTTCCTATAGCCGTGGCACCAGTTTCGGCAACCCCGACATCTGTACTGGTCATCCCTGTAGCAGGTCCAGATGTTGCTGTAATAGTACCTTCATAACTTAAGAATTCACAGACCGTTCCTGCAGCATTAACTAATGCCAGCCCATCTGGTGCACCGTTTTGCAACCCTGGTGTATCTATTAAATAATAAGTATTGCCGTCTACTGGATCAACGCAAATATTAGAAGACGGTACAGCATCCAAATCAAAGGTATCATATGGCGCTCCTCCATTGCCATTATATAGAACTAATTCGAAGCCAGCTGCTGATGAACCTGGTGGCACACACACCTCCACAAATTCACCGGTGTCTCCACCTACGTTATCATAATGAAATTCGCTAATAAAAGGACCACCTGTTAATTCTGCCACGGCACTATTACTTGTTTATATTATAAAAATAATGATGCTACCTTAGAATGTCAAAAAACGGACGCTTTTGCTTGACTATTATAAGCATTTACTTAGCCTAAAACTCGCTTTTCAAGTTAATGAGTCTCAAAAAATTAGCTTTAAAGAAATGGTAGAAGAGATTATGCCACTTTGAGCTTAGCTTTGGTTGTTTTATCAAGTCGTTCGGATACGAATACCTTGTCTACAACAAATTCCTTTGTGTCTGGGTGTGAAGGCAATTCAAACATGGCATCTGCCAAGACAACTTCCATAATAGATCTCAAGCCCCTAGCGCCAAGTTTGTATTCTAAGGCTTTTTCAGCGATTAAGTCTAATGCTTCAGGCTCTATCGTTAATACTATATCCTCTAGTGAGAAGAGCTTCTTATATTGCTTTATTAGGGCATTACGTGGTTCTGTAAGAATTCTAACTAGAGTGGACTTATCTAAAGGATTAAGATAGGTAAGAACAGGCATCCTGCCTATCAGTTCAGGAATAAGACCGTACGTCTTTAAATCTTGATGGGAGACATACTTTTGAAGATTCTCTTCATTAAGAATTTCCTGAGATTTATTGTTAAAACCAATTACTTGGGTATTCAGTCTTTTGGCTATTATCTTATTGATGCCATCAAAGGCACCACCCATTATAAAGAGAATGTTTTTCGTATTGACTTGAATCATTTTTTGCTCAGGATGTTTCCTTCCACCATACGGAGGTACATTAACCATCGTCCCTTCAAGCATCTTAAGCAACGCTTGCTGAACGCCTTCTCCTGAGACGTCTCTTGTTATAGAAGGATTATCTCTCTTCCGAGCTATTTTATCGATTTCATCTATGTAAACAATTCCTTTTTCTGCAGAGTTGACGTCATAGTCAGCAGCTTGAAGGAGCCTACTTAGCATACTCTCCACATCCTCTCCTACATAGCCAGCTTCCGTGAATACAGTTGCATCTACTATAGAGAAAGGCACCTTTAGAAATTTGGCTATTGTTTTAGCTAATAATGTCTTACCAGTTCCAGTTTGCCCTACAAATAGAATATTTGACTTCTCTATTTCTATATCATCTGTCGACTTCTGATTAAGCCGTTTGTAGTGATTGTATACACTTACAGATAGATACTTTTTAGCCTCATTCTGACCTATAATAAATTGGTCTAGGTAGGCCTTGATTTTTGCTGGTGTAATATCTTTAGGTAGGCTAAAAGTAAAGTCTGATTTCGAATCCCCCTTGTTCCCCAGTTCTTCATTCACGATTTCATGTGCTTGTTCCACACATGACTCACATATATGCCCCTCTACCCCTGCAATCATCAGTAGGGTTTCTCCCTTGTCTCTTCCACAGAAAGAGCACTTTTGTCCTTTACCTTTAACTTTAGACACTAATTATGATTTATCTTTTTTTCTCGAATTCTCCCGATTTAGCACCTCATCCACTAGACCATAGTCTTTAGCTTCAGTCGCTGACATCCAATTATCTCTATCACTATCCTTTTCTATATCTTCAAATTTCTTGCCTGTATGAGTTGCCATGATATCGTACAATTCTTTTCTAAGTTGTTTTATCAAGCGGTAAGAAATCTCCATATCAGAAAATTGCCCTTGCATACCTCCTGATGGCTGATGGATCATAACTCTACTATGTGGTAAGCAAGTACGCTTCCCTTTAGTACCAGCACAAAGCAATACGGCACCCATACTGGCTGCGAGACCAGTACAAATTGTACCTACATCAGGGGTAACATATTGCATCGTATCATATATTCCTAATCCCGCAATTACAGATCCTCCTGGACTATTGATAAACATTTGGATATCCCTTTTGGGATCTGTTGACTCTAAAAACAAAAGTTGAGCCTGTATAACATTCGCTACATAATCATTAATCCCAACACCTAAGAAAATGATTCTATCCATCATCAGACGTGAGAAGACATCCATTCCTACGACATTCATCTGTCGCTCCTCTATTACTTGAGGGGTAAAACCTGTTATTCGCGGAATCCCATTGACAGCATTAAGATGGTGGTCTAATGCATCCGGATTTACATTCATATGCTTGGTAGCATATTTTCTGAATTCTTCTGTTAATGACATATTGTACAAATGAGTATAATTTAAAAACTATAAGTGGTTATCAATTAGGTTCGTTCAATGTTTTGACTAAATCATAGAACTCATCCTTTTCTATTGCTTTATCTTCTAGAGTGACATCCTTCCTCACTTCATCAAATAATTTCTGAGCAAATATTTGTTCGTTTGCTCTATCTACCTGCTCCTTATTTTGTAACAAAGACATGGCAGTTGATTTCAACATTTCCCCATGAATACCTGGAGAATATTGCTGAATCATAGAAACGAAATAATTGATTATTTCATCTTCCGTTACTTTAACATCATAATTAAGGGATAGTTTCTTTTTAAGCACCATCCATTTCATTTCTTTGATAAAGTCCTGAGCTTCATTATCAGCAATAGGCTTTTCTTTATTCTGATTAACCCATCTTATAAGGTGTGATTCCGGCAACCGTATAGAGTTTACTGACATCAACACCTCCATAATTTCCCTATTCAGTACATTGATGGATTCTTTTTCAAAGTAATCGCTCAGATACCCCTTGATTTTGTCTCGAGCTTCCTCTTCTGAAGTAACATTCCCTTCTCCGAAACCCTTATCAAAAGCTTCTTGATTCATTTCTGCCTGCTTCATCCGAACCACATCAGTAATCTCTAGTCTATACTCGGCTCCTACTACTATAGAATCATCTTCTGGGTCGATACCCAATAAATATTTATCTACTGATTCAGTAGGCATTTCCTTCTCCAGATCGTATATGTCTACATCTAAGGTAAACCCCTTTTTCTGTCCTTCCAGCTTCGTCTGATATTCTTCCGATAGACTATTGTAAGCAGAGGAAAATGTACAAGTATGGCCAGCCTCTTTAATATCTCCTTTATCTAGTTCTATTCCGCTGAAGTAAACAATATCCTCGGCCTTTATACCATCATCCACACTCCCTTGCGTTCCGAGCCTCTTCAGCATATTCTCTACTTCTTCGTCTATCATTCCATCTGAAATAGTAACGACCTTTCGCTCATACTTATCCGTCTTAGACACCCCTAATACTTCAAAATCAGGTTCTAAACCAATTTCAAATTTATATGAATAGTCAGCTGGGTTCTTGTAATCTATAGTTGGTAATTTATCTTGATCCACCAAAAACGGCTCGCCTAAAATATTCATGTCTTCGCTCTTTACAAGCTCCTCCATTTTTTCGCTAAGCAGCTCCATGACTGATTGTTGCATGACTGACTCACCGTACATTTTCTTTATAACCGAAATGGGTGTTTTGCCTTTTCTAAAGCCTTTAAGCTGGGATTTTTGTTGATATGATTTCAACTCTTTATTGAACTTTGGCAAATAGTCATCTTTCTCTATTACCAAGGTGACTTCCGCATTCAACTCATCGATTTGGTTCTTCTCGATTTTCATTCAGTTAGTACGTTAAGAGTTTTCGTTAGGATGGGAGTATTAAGGCAATTATTCTTCTAAAGAGTGCGGGTGGAGGGACTCGAACCCCCACGCCGTGAAGCACTAGATCCTAAGTCTAGCATGTCTACCAATTTCATCACACCCGCCTTTCAAAGAATTTTCAGAGCGCAAAGATATATGAATTTACTTACAGGACAAGCGTTTCATCCTTTTTGGTTTCTAAGAAATGTGGTTAGAATAGAAGGACCTTATTCATTCTTCTTAATCCCAATTATTTCTAGGTTTTCATGCCCAAATTGCATTAAATTGCCCATTATCTTAGCTAGATATCAAAATTTCATGCCCAGAGGAAAGGCTATAACAAAGAAAGAGTATTCTCTAATAGACGTCGAGTTTCAGTCATTATACAAGCGTATAATAGCTAAGGCTACCGATGAGGATAAAGAACATCTGGAAAAAGCCTATGAATTAATCCTGCAAGCGCATAAGTTTCAACGTAGAAAATCAGGCGAGCCTTATGTCTTTCATCCTATTGAAGTTGCTAGGATTTGCTTAGACGAGATTGGGCTCGGAGCTACCGCTATTATCAGTGCCCTACTCCACGACGTGGTAGAAGATACAGACACTACATTGCAAGAGATTCATGACATGTTTGGTCAGAAAATTTCTAAAATCGTTGATGGCTTAACCAAGCTAGATGGAACCTATAATGTCGAAAACAAGCAAGCTGAGAACTTCAAAAAGGTTCTCTCTTCTCTTACCTATGATGTACGAGTAGCGCTTATCAAAATGGCTGACAGGTTACACAACTTACGTACCATCGATGCTATGCCTAGAAACAAGCAACTCAAGATAGCCGCTGAAACCTCGTATATCTACACCCCACTGGCGCACAGACTTGGCTTATATAACATCAGGACTGAGTTCAATGATATTTGTATGAAAATATCAGAACCTGAATCCTATGGTGAATTAAAAAAAAAATTAGAGAAAACATCTTCAGACAGGAGCATTTACATCAATGAATTTGTAGCTCCTCTTACATCTAAATTGAATGAACTAGGTGTAGAATATCGTGTAATAGGAAGACCTAAAGCGATTTCTTCCATTTGGAATAAGATTCAAAAAAAGCAGATTCCTTTTGAAGAAATATATGATTTATTTGCTGTAAGAATTATTTGTGACGTAGACATAGATAGTGAAAAAAGTATTTGCTGGCAGATTTACTCAATTATCACGGATGTATACAATCCTATCCCAGAACGCCTCAAAGACTGGGTCACCACACCTAAGAGTAACGGGTACGAATCCCTGCACACAACCGTCATTGGACCTAATGGACGATATGTAGAAGTTCAGATTCGATCTGAAAGAATGGATGATATTGCAGAAAGAGGCTTTGCGGCCCACTGGAAATATAAGGGAGTCAAAAACAAACATAATGTCTATGACAGGTGGCTAGATAACATTAGAGCTTTGCTGGATACTCAGCATAGTGATGCGCTTGAATTCCTCAATGATTTTAAGTCTAATCTATTTCAGAAAGAAGTCTTCGTATTTACGCCAGATGGTGACATGAAAATATTACCAGAAGGAGCGACAGCACTTGACTTTGCTTTCGAGATTCACTCTGAAGTCGGTTATCACGCCACTGCGATCAAAGTGAATAACAAGCTTGTACCTATGGGGTATAAGTTAGAAAATGGTGATCAAGTTACTGTCACTACAAATAAAAGTCAGAAACCATCTGAATCTTGGCTCAACCTAACAATAACCGGAAAAGCGCGATCCAAGATTAGATCAGCGATGAAGGAAGAAAAGCGGAAGAAGGGAGAGATAGGAAAGGAGACCTTGATGAGAAAGCTAAAAAACAATAAGCTGGACTTCAATGATAATATCGACTTTTTGGTCAAGCATTACGGATTTATATCTAGACCAGACCTTTATTATGCCATTTCTACTGAAGCTGTCAAGGTGCCGGATTTCAAAAAATTCGAAATCGAAGGTGGAAAAATAAAGAGTTACATTCTAGATGAACCAAAAGAAGTAGATGTCCCTAAAACAGAAGAATCGAAGCTCACAAGAAAGCAAAAAAAGGATGCTCGAAATCTGTCCCGTAGCAACATATTACTCAATGGTGAATCAGCTGATAATTATGAATTCTCTCTAGCTAAATGTTGTACCCCTGTTCAGGGTGAAGATATTTTTGGATATCTGACAGCAGGTGAGGGTCTTAAAATACATCGATCTAACTGCAAAAACGCGACACATCTACTTGCTAACTTTAGCTACAGAATTCTTAAGGCTGAATGGGCCAACCAATCATCTAAGAACTTTATCGTAGAATTATCTATTACAGGGGTTGATTCCGGGCCAGGCGTAATTACAGCTATAAGCAATGAAATAAGTAATAAACTTGGTGTCAACATAAGGTCGTTTAGTATACAAGGTTATGAAGGGTATTTTGAAGGTAAAGTGAGTATCTTTGTAAAAAACAAAGACCAACTGCGTCTCGTTATTAATTCCATACAAAAGCTAGAAGGCGTAACACACGTAAGCCGTTTAATTCTTGAGGATGAGCAATAAACAACACAGTCAATTTTCTATGAAAGTGATAGAAGAGGTCAAGCAGATATTTACTATTCACCTGGAGAAAAACCAATATCGCAAAACACCTGAGCGATATGCTATACTCGAAGAAATATATAAGCGGACTGATCACTTCGATGCCGAGGCACTCTACATACACATGAAAAATCAAAACTATCGTGTTTCTAGAGCTACCGTCTATAATACGCTTGACTTACTTGTGAGCTGTGATTTAGTAACCAAACATCAGTTCGGTAAAAACCTAACCCAATACGAAAAATCATATGGGTTCAAACAACATGATCACTTGCTCTGTGTAGATTGTGGCAAAGTCACGGAATTCTGCGACCCCAGAATACAGAACATCAAAGACATGATGGGAGATATTCTAAAATTTAAAATAACCCACCATTCTCTCAATTTGTATGGTAGTTGTGACGGTGCCTGTGACAACCCTAAAAAGTCTACTTCCGCTGTTAACTAAGTAGATTTAGAAGGAATAGGAGAATCATGTGGATCCTTGGTAGGATACCCTAATTCCTTATCAATCTCATCTAATAATTCCTCAGATAGAAAGTGCTCAATCAAATCGGCTTCCGCATGAATTTGGCTTGTTTCAAGACCCATTTTCTTCACCTGATATGTTTCCCATAACCTATGCGCCCTCACTAATTTTTCCGCTTTGGCTACGCCAGCTTTGGTCAAGGTCACTTCATTATTCACTATAGCTAACAGATGGGACTGAGACATTTTACGAGCATAACTTCCAATTTTAGAAGCTGGCAATCCTAATCTCTCTGCTATTTCTGATAACTCCATGCTTGCATCAGGATACTTCTTGATGACTTGTCTGAGAATGTCCTCCCTAACCACTCGATGTTTCTCTATTGTATTCTGACGAAATTTGAATAGTAGTCCATTCTTAGGAGATAATAACACAGCTAGAAAATAGAAGATTGTAGCACATATAGTCATTGCTGGACCAGGAGTGGTATCAAAAAGAATAGAAGTGATAAGACCAAACACAGCTGATAAGATTCCAATAAACCCAGATATAACTATAACCTTGCTTAATCTATCAGAAAGCAACAAGGCGGTCGCTGCAGGTGTAATCAGCATAGCGACAACCAAGATTACGCCTACTGTTCTTAGTGAAGCCACTATGGCAAATGAGAGCAATAACATTAGAAAATAATGAATAGTCTTCACAGAAACACCCATAGTCTCGGCGATAGTAGATTGAAAAGTAGTAATGAAGAGTTGTCTGTAGAATACAATAACACAAACGATAGTATATATACAGATTGAAAAGGTCAGCCATATGTCTTCATTTGAAATACCTAATACAGTACCAAACAAAAAGTCTTTTAAATCCAAGTGTACACCTTCACTGTGATTTAACCATGAAATGCCCATAACCCCTATAGAAAACATAGCAGTGAATATTATACCTATGGCCGCATCACTTTTTGTCTCTACATTTTGCTGTATCCAAGAGATAATTATTGCGGTCAAAAGGCCAGCAATCGTAGATCCAAGAAAAAACCCTATTGTAGAATACCCAAATATTATAAATGAAAAGAATACACCGGGTAATACTGCATGAGAGAGTGCATCTCCTATCAATGACATATTTCTAAGCACAATAAAGCACCCTAGAATTCCACACATTAGTCCAACCATAGAACTAGCCAAAAGCGCTCTGATTGCCCATGCTTCAGTGGTCAATATTTGTATAGTTTCTATCAATAATCTCTATTTTTCAACTAATTTAATTATATTTTTAGATTAATCTAAATTATAACACTCAGAAATCGCTCCTTCCTTCATAGCAAAGGGAGAAACCACTATATTTCCTATGGTTTTCAAGGATTCAAGCACAAAAAGCATAATGTAAGAAGATTCTAAGCTTAAGTCATATCTATCTATTGGCATACCTTTTATCAAGCGCCTTTCCTTGCTTGACGATATACTTACTAGTCTAAGTAGTTTTAAAGCTTGGTCCGACAAAATAATGTTACCCTTTAAGCTTGGAGTTTGACCATCCATTGACCTTAAAAATTCAAATGGGCCAGAGGAACCAATTAAGGTTACAGGTTTAATTTCTCTACAAACCTCTAAGACTTGATGGCACTCCTGCCTAAGGTGCTTCATTACGTCATCATGATTCTTAAATGTGGGTGGATCTGAAGAAGAAAAACGAGCTCTCAATTCAGATATTCCAATATTTATAGAGTACGCGTATTTAACAAGATTTTGATGACTAAGAATAAATTCTACGCTACCCCCGCCGACATCCATCGTAAGTATAGGTTGGCTAAAATCTACACTGGTGGTCAACCTGACTCCCTTATATATAAGCGCCGCTTCTCTCTGACCATCTATGAGCTGTATATCTATGTCAAATGACGCTTTGACAATTTGTATGAATTCTCCACCATTCTCTGCTTTCCTTAGTGTAGCGGTACCATAGCATATGACATTTGACACTTCATATTTGGTGAGGTAATCTGAATATCGAGTGAGACTCTCCAATCCTCGCTTATATGCAGATGGGCTGATAGAGTCTATACCTCCGCGAGAAAGATATACAAAGTCTCTCTGTCTGAAAATCTCTTTAAATCCTGGTGCCGAATGACTCCTCTGAACAATTAATAGATGGAAGGTATTGCTTCCTAAGTCAATAATGGCTAGCCTATCCTGGCCCACCCTCTCTGGCTTGCATAGCCTGTTTGACTATATTATTGAAAAATGCAATCCCTTTTTGATTCATTTGATTAGCGTAGGTTGGCTTACCATTTTCAAGAAAGATATAAAAGTGACATCCATTACCGTGATAAATATCCCCTTCTAAAATTATATCCCCTCCAACTTGATAAAATTGTCGAGCCATAGGTTTACAACCCTTTGGAATACTATATACTGGATCAGAACTAATGTAGGTCATGTTAGTCTGTATACTTGCCTGTTCGTCTTGGCTCATACTGAATGGCAAATCATGAAATAAGTAATCTATCATTTCTCCTTCATTCCAAATCTTCATGCCTAAATCCTGAGTCAGACCGGGATATATAGGATTATTAGTAGTAGCTGTTTGTGGGGAAGTATCCGAAGCTGCTTCTGTTTCTGTGGATTTAGTTTTTGATTCACATGAAATTATTCCAAATATCAAAATCGTCCACAATAGAAGTCTAAGTAAAGTATTCATATTCATATTGGTCTTAGAAATAATATTCCAATCTCACTGTCCAAAAGTAACCTAAAAGAAACTGAACTGGTCTCGCCAATTCGTCCGAAAACAATCTATTGATGGACCTCGTATATCTAGCTGTAAAGGCTAACTTCTTAGTAAAATGAAATGTCGCGCCCACAAGGTAGCTAATATCTGCACTGCCAAGCAAACCAGTCGTAAAATTGGTATTCTGTATAGAACTGGTAACCAAGTTTCCATAGGACAACCCGGCATGCCCACTCATCTTGTAGTAGTCTTCTTTTTCTATATACCAGTCATTCACAGAAAGATATATAGGCAACTCAAAGTAATTGATGCTTATGATATCATCTTCTGAATCACGACGGAATAAGTTAGTACTACTACCACGCTGACTATACAAGAGCTCCACATTTCCATCTAATTTTTTCTTGAGATTGAACCGGACTTTTATGCCTGCACTGACCCCTAACTTATTAAATCCAAACAAGTCATCTCCATCAATTTGGCTTAAAGTCGTTCCAACAACCCCTGCACCTTGAAATCTGGCTTGACTTGCCAAATCAAAATGGCTCAGAGCAAAGCAAATTATTATAATAAATAAAGCTTTCATATTAAATTTTAGTAGCATATGAACTTATATTTGAGATTCAAAGCATAGATGTGGCCATAAAGTATAGTAAAACAAATCTTAAAAAAATTGAAGAGATTTTTATATCAAATGAATTTTCAGTCAGATATGAAAAAGGTCACTTCAAATCCGGATATTGTTTACTTAGAGACAAGAAGATCATAATAATAAATCGTTTTTTCAAGGAAAAAGGGCGAATTGAAAGTTTACTTGACATTCTACAAGAGACCCAAATTGATAAAACAAAACTGTCTGATATATCATTGAAAATGTTAGAATTGATAGAAAAATCTAAACATACAGCCGCTTCTTCCGCATAAATCATCAAATTGAAAATAGTTGCACTAGGTACAGGTACTTCACAAGGTGTTCCAGTTATAGGGTGCAAATGTGAGGTTTGTAGCAATCGCCATGAGGAAGACATAAGGACCAGGTCATCTATCTATATAGAGTCAGAATCAGCTAAAGTACTAATAGATATTGGACCTGATTTCAGAGCACAGTTTTTATCGAACAACTTACAGACCCTAGATTTGGTGCTCGTTACTCATGAGCATAATGATCATATTATTGGACTAGATGACATTCGGGCCATAAATTTCATTCAGAAAAAAAGTGTTCCATTTTATATGCAGCAACGTGTGCTGGATGAAATTAAATTGAGATTTGATTATGTCTTCAAGGGTTCTAAATACCCTGGACTACCTCAGATACAGCTGCATGCGGTAGAAAATAAGCCCATAGAATATAAAGACCTGGTAATAACCCCTATCTCCATCCAGCACGGAAGATTACCCATTTTAGGATATAGAATTAATAACATGGCCTATATCACTGATGCAAGCCATATTCCAGATTCAGAATGGTCAAAGCTGGAAGACTTAGATGTACTAATTATCAATGCTTTAAGAAAAACAGCACACCACTCACATTTCACCTTATCAGAAGCCTTGGATGCCACCTCTCGTATTGCTGCAAAAAGGACATTCATTACCCATGTAAGTCATTTGATGGGCCCCACTTCACAATGGCGCCAAGAACTGCCTCCAAGTGTAAGTCCACTTCAAGACAAGATGATAATCCACACCTCAATTAATGATTGAATTATCTATATTGTATCTTGAATGATAAAGGGTCGGATTATAACTAAATGTATATCTATACTGTGTGTTCTCTTTTATGCAGCTATAAGCCATAGTTATGTCTTAGCACAAACAGGTCCACAAAATTCATTATATCTCATTGACCTTTATAGTATTAATCCAGCATATGCAGGATTAGATCATTCTCTAAGTGTTAATTTTAATTACAGAGACCAATGGCCAGGACTTCAGTCCAATCCTAAACGGTTTTATGCTAATGCACATATTCCCGTATATCTTATTAATGGTGGCGTTGGACTGGAATTGAGCTCAGATCAGTTGGGTGCGCTCAGATTTAATACCTTCAGACTTTCTTACAATAGAATCACCCGTACCAATTTTGGTATTTTTTCATATGGCGGATCACTGGGTTTTAGAAGTACCCAGCTTGATGGAACAGCACTTATAACACCAGAAGGGATATATTCTGCTGGGACTATAGATCACCAGGACCCTTTTCTATCTAATTCACTAGAC
>CAZIMH010000056.1:0-13111 GCA_964540155.1 uncultured Saprospiraceae bacterium | reverse complement strand
GTCAGGAGTTTGTTGTTCTATTTGATGAGGAAATCCGAACTATTGGTGGTATTGTCTGGTCAGATAACCCTATCTATAATGACAACCAATATGATGAGGGCTTAGAAGATGGCATCCCTGGCTTAACAATCAATCTTTATGATGCTTCTAATCTCAATAATATATTAGATACGAGAGTTACAGATATGGATGGAAGATACAGTTTTGGCAGACTGTTGATAGGTGAATATATACTAGAAGTCATACCGCCTGCTGGTCGGGATTTTGTAGAAAAGCAAGACCCGAATGTAAATGACTTTCTGGACAGTGATGTAGATCCAAGCACAGGGAGAACAGACATTCTAGAAGTGGGATGTACTTCATTCAGTTCTACTCACGTAGGAATTAAACCGTAATTAAAAAAGGACACTAATACTGTGAGCAAAAAATTATCTACTGAAGAAATTATAGCTGGTTGCCGTAAAGGGCAACCAGCTTTTCAGCGTGCGCTGGTAGATAATTACTCAGAGATGTTATTTTCTGTTTGCCTGAGATATACAGGCAACACGGCGCAGGCGCAGGATATATTGCAGGATGCCTTTATACGCATCTTCAAATTTTTCAATAAGTATGATTCATCTAAAGGGGCGGTCAGTACCTGGATGCGAAGAGTGACTGTAAATGTGGCACTAAAAAACATTCAAAAAAACAAGCTAACTACAGTTCCGATAGATGATTATTCTATATCTAATCATACGGTATCACCAGATGCTATTAATCAACTAAGTCATAAAGACCTGATGCAAATAGTAATGGCGCTGCCTGATGGATATAGACAGGTATTCAATTTATATGTTATAGATGGCTATAGCCACAAGGAAATTGCAGATATGATTGGTATAAAGGAAGTGACTTCTAGATCCAATTTATCCAGAGCAAAACAACTTCTTAGAAATAAATTAAATAAGCAAAAAATTGTAGATCCATGGATCAACACTATATAGATAAAAAATTCGAAGAGGCACTCTTTAACCACAAGACGGCCTTAGACAAGGATGCACTATGGGCAGCCATTGAACAAAAGCAAAAAAGAAGTTTTGGTGGCAGGCTGCTATTTGGTTTTGCTGGCCTCATTACTTTGATATCCATCATTGGGTTGTTGAAACTAAATGACATTAACCACCAAAACAGTGAGGAAGATATTTCTCACTTTTCTGTAGCTCAAAATTCTAATCTCCAACCAAACCTTGATGGCAGTCATGATGTCATGACACCAACTCAAACTGAATCGGTGTCCTCCGAGGAAACCAAAAACAATGCAGCTACCAATACTTCGCATTCGCTTAATAAGAACCAACATCTAGTCAATCAAAACAACCATACTAAAGTCAGTACATCTATTTCAAAAAAGATAATTCCATCTGAGACCATAGTAGAGAATAAATCTTCTGAATTAAATCCAACTAATTCTGGCTCATCTTCAGAGACGACACATGAAATAGCAAAATCGTCTTCATCTATTCTACGTGATGCAATTACCTCTAACAACGATACTCATAGAAGCAAAGCGTCTAACAAATCAGAAACAACTACACCGCTAATAAATGGATTGGCTGATATAGAAAACTTAAGTGTCACTACGCCAACATTTATAAAGCACCATTCCGAAGCAGCTAAACTCAATAAAAAGATAAAGTGCTATGATCATGGAAAACCCAAACTGAATTACTCGATTATTGGGTATGGGTCAGTAGACTATGTAGTTAATCGATTCGGAGCTAGCGCAGACGAATTGGCTTATAGGGATGAAAGAAATGCCACCCAAACCCAACTGGAAGGTTATCGTACAGGACTCCAACTAAAAGCACTTACATCAAAAGGCTTTTATGTAAAAGCCGGTCTAGAATTAGGTGTGATCAATGAAAGATTTGATCATGAAATCGAAGAGACTTTCACTGAGATAAGACCTAATCAATTGTTAGAGGTCATAGAACAAGCAGACACAACAATTTTAATTTTTGGTGATGCGCCATTCAATGTAACTACAACCACCACATTTAGAGTATTTAATACTTATAGAACCATAGGTGTTCCTTTCTCTTTTGGATATCAATTAGATACTAGAGATTATTTTTATGGAATTGAAATTGGGGGTATTTATGATTTCAATTATAAATTCTCAGGCACTTTACTAGACACTTCACTCGTCCCTAACAATAACATTAGTGACTATTTTATAAACTCTAATCTCACTTCACTAACTGGTGGTGTTCATTTTGGATACAGATGGAAAGAAAGAATCTCTATCCTAGCTAGTTGCTCTTTCAAGCACAACCTGGCTAATGTCAATACTGGTGATAACAGCTTGAACCAAAGCAATACAAGAATAGGAATAGGCCTAGGTTTAGAATACAAGCTGTAGTGCTATATATTAGCACATTAGATTATACCTATATGTGTAACCTGCATGTTTTAAGCAGTTTAAGTATTTGGAATTTTTACTTGTAGGGTTTTTGTAGGGCACCTGTATAGGGCATGTAACGTATACAATTCTAATATTATCTACCAAATGGAATAGTTTTGAACCAAGATAATTAAGAGTGTTATTTTAATTTTCTCAATTTTATTTTTAATTAAGGGTATTAAAAGTGGAGAAGCACTACTAGGGATAGTAGTGCTTCATTCTTTTAAAATACTAAGTAATTCCTATCTTTTTTTCTACTCTCCTAGCTTCCATAAGTACAACGATGTTTTAGAAGGATAAGACTACCATCCTCTTCTCTTTCAAATGGAACCTATATATTTGGTCCACATGAAAATTGGATTCTTCGATTCAGGAGTAGGTGGTATAACAGTCTTGTCTGATGCCCTTGAGGTTTGCCCTCCCATGCACTACATATATTTTGCAGATACCCAGAATGTACCTTATGGAACTAAGAGCCCAAAAAAGATAAAAAAGCTGGTCAACGATGCCACTGATTTTTTGGTAGACAAAAAAATAGACATCCTCATACTGGCTTGCAATACGGCTACCAGTACTTGTGTAGAATCTCTGCGAAAAAAACACAGCATTCCGATCATAGGAATGGAGCCCGCAGTAAAACCAGCCGTAGAACTACCCTCCCACAAAAAGATATTGGTCTGTGCTACTAGACAGACCCTTAAACAAAAGAAACTTAATGACCTAATCCAAAACCTTGGTGCTTCTGATAAAGTGGTGCCCTTGTCACTGCAAAAATTAGTTGTATTTGCTGAAAAAAATAAATGGTCATCGAAGAAAGTACATGCTTATCTTAAGCGAAAGTTGGAGGGGATAGAATGGGACAAATTTCAGGCAGTTGTTTTGGGTTGCACTCATTTTCTATACTATAAAGATGTCCTGAGAAAATACATTCCTGATCATGTCAAGATTATAGATGGCAATCAGGGCACAGTGAAAAGACTGCTTTACTTCCTAGACAAAATCGGGACCAAGCCTACGGAAAGAATAAAAATCACCTACTACCAAAGCAAGAAAAAAGCAAACGTCAAGACGCTAAAAAAGCAAATGAAAATATACGCAGCGCAGAAGACTTAATTAACCCTTCAATGTTCAAATAAAATTGTTCCCAAATCTGGATTACCACCTCTAACCTGCAAATCAGTTCTAACACTGTCTGTTCTAAATATCGCCACCCGCTTGAGGCTGTCTGGTGTATCTTGATAGAAAGTATGCTGACCTGAAGCACTATCTGAAAAAGAAAATCGACCAAGGTTAATTCTCCTTGGAAAGTCTGATGCGCCCTCCACGTCCAAAGTCAATTCCAAGAATTCTCGGATTTTAAGCGCTTGTATTTTCATCGTATTAGCACCAGACTGAGCGATGTAAGTTTTAGAAAGGCCTTCCATCAAGTCCCTGATAATATCCTCTCTTCCCTTAAATGATAGCTCTGTAATTTTATACTTCTGTCCGACTTGCTGAAACCACACGTGTCCATTCCCTATAGATGCCCCTTTGCTGTTTCTAAATATTTGATCTAGTCGCTGAGCGCTGACGGCTTCCCTCATCTCATCATTAAATATGTTGTAGAACTGAGATTTAAATTCTGCCCTATTTTCCAAGTTACGTATAGGATACCTGATTAATCCGGATATGCCTGCTATATCATTTTTCGCAACCATCTCTTTGAACTTGAGCATGAATAGCTTGAAGCTAGTGGGGTCTGCAATCGTGGCCGTTTGCCATGAAGTAGGCACTGTACCATCCCACTCTATATCATCAGCATGAATCTCACGATATATGGGATGAGAGGATCTTATTGTATTAAGTATTTTTTCAGATTCAAATCTCAGGGCACCCCCATAAGTCCATCCTTGCTTTCCGCTGTCTACATGCTTTACCTTAACCCAAGGGTCATAAAAATACTTGCCCCTCAGTTGTAGTATCTCTCTATTCTGAGAATAATCATCCAAGTACTCTAACTCATCCCCTTCGGAAATAGTTACTAAAGTGCCTGAGTTCAAAGTAGAGTCTGTTCTAATTCTCAGTCTGTCGATAGCAGCAAAGCAAACCATGGATTCCACCTTGGGTTGATTATCCACCACTTTTTGATCCAGAGCAACTTCCTTGGTATTGCTATCTTTTTTGCATCCTATGTTCAGTGCAAGTATGAGGAGTAAAAAATAATATAATGCTGTTTTTATCAAACCCTATTTTAATACCATCCCTTCTTTAGAGAATTGGCTATAGCTAATAAATACGCCGATAATCGCCAAGATGATTAATGATGCTACAATCAGTGCAAAATGGCCAATGTTTATAGTCTCCGCTATGATTTCTTTTGTCGCCAAAGCAATATTGAGTATAGGCACCATGGCCGTACCCCAAGTTAATTCTATACCAGGTAATAGGGCCAGTGCAGCTGGTAATATGATTAAGACTGTAAAAGGAGACACAATACTTTGCGCTTCTTTAAAGCTCTTCGCTTTGACCACCATCGTAGTTATTAATCCTGCAAAGAAAACACAAAGCGGAAGTAACATCGCTAAAAGCATAGTCACAAACTTAGGACTGATGATCGAGTTAATTACTCCAGAAATCTCTTCCGGTAAATCCGGCAAGAAAAGTACACCAAAGTACATTCCCACTATGCTCATAACAGTAGCCGCTAATCCTACGATAGATATCGTCAGTACTTTCCCTAAAAGGATACTGAACCTAGAAGCAGGCACCGTCAATAGTGTCTCTATGGTCCCTCTTTCTTTCTCTCCAGTAATCAAATCCAATGCAGGGTACATACACCCCATGAAGCAAAACATGATGAACATATAGGGAAGAATACCACCGACAGTCTGACCTACTAATTCCTGAGGTTCCTCTACATTTTCTGTCTTAAGATTAATAGGCTTTATCGTAGCAGAAGATATCCCTAATGTCTCTATCCTTTGGTCTAGTAAATCATCACTATAGCGTTCTACCATCTTCTTCATTCTACTCTCCACACTTAGATTTGTTTGCTTGTATAGCAAGACTACACGAGGTGAGGCCATCTTCTCTTGGAGTTCCATAAAGTTAGATGTGAATCTAATCATGGCATCCAGGCTATCTGCTTTGATGGCTTCCTTTCCAGTCTTTAGATCATAACCCGATTTTATTTCCATCTTGGTTGTGTCCAAATAAGTCAAAAAAGCATCAGGTGCATCTATAAGTGATATAGAGAGTTTCTTATTTTCTTCCTTCTCCATTACCATCTTGGTGACAACTGTCATACCATACATAAGTACTGGAATGAGTAAAGCGGGCAAAACAATCGCCGTCATCAAGGTCCGCTTATCTCTAAGTGTATCTTTTATTTCTTTCTTAAAAACCGTAAGTATTGTATTCATATATCTTCTTCAGTGAAGCGTTTTTATAATTTGAAATTGGGGTTATGCCAGAACATTGGAATCCGAAACAATATTGATAAAAGCCTCTGTCAAGGATATTCCTCTATTGGCCTCTCTGAATTTATTCATCGAGTCATTGTAGATTAAATCGCCTTTATTTATAATGGCTAAATCATCACAGAGTAAATCCACTTCACTCATTATATGGGATGAGAAAATAACCGTCTTTCCATCGTCCTTACATCTTTTGATTAGGTCTATAATACTGTTGGCCGTAATTACATCCAAGCCAGAAGTCGGCTCATCGAAAATAACTACGTCTGGGTCATGAATCATGCTCCGAGCGATAGACACTTTCTGTTTCATACCTGTACTCATTTGTCCAATTTTCTTTTTTGAAAATTCATGGATGCCTAATTGAGTAAAGAGCATGTCTTTACGTTGATTCAAAGTACTATTATCCATGCCATGCAACTTTGCAAAGTAGTCAACAATCTCTCCTGGAAAGAGTCTGTCATAGAGGTTGGTAGAGCCGGTTAGAAATCCAATCTTACTTCGCACTTTTTCTGGCTGATTACTGACGTTAAATCCGCTTATAGTTATATCTCCTGAGGTGGGCTTGAGTATCGTCGACATCATTCTTAGTGTCGTGGTTTTCCCGGCGCCATTCGGACCAAGTAGGGAGAACACTCTTCCTGGCTGACAGTCGAATGAGACATTGTTGACTGCATTTATGGAAGAGGCTGTTGTCTGTAGTTCTTTTTTCTGTTGTTTAGATAGCTGATAGGTCTTGGTAACATTTTGGACTGAAATCATCTGGTATTTATGTGATTGGTGTGATTATACTTAGGATATAAGTGATAAAAAGATGTCTAATAAGGCCTAAATATCAATAAAATACCGTGTTCTCTTTTATATTTCAGATTAAAATTTGAGATTAAAAGACTGAGGACCTGTCAGAATAGATAAACATAGTTGTACAAGTTTGGATTACAAAGCGCTGTTTTGTAATGACGAATAGAATATTTGTTTGTAGGAACACATTTTGCTTCAACAAATGGCATTTTAGTAATACCTTCACCACCCCACTGCCCTCCAATTCAATGTATGAATGTATATGAAGAGAGAAGAGTAAAACTTCTCAAACGCTTACCCCAAAGCAACCTTCTAATAATTGGAAATGATTTCTCGCCAATAAACTATACAGATAATGCCTACCCTTTTAGACAGGATAGCACATTTCTATACTTTACTGGCATAAAGCTACCAGGCTTAGCGATTATCCTTGACGGTAATTCGCAGGTGACAACCCTTATAGGTGACCCAAGTGGTCCCGATGAGATTATCTGGACAGGTCACCAAACGGACTTAAAAGAGATTGCTTTTACTGCAGGCATTCACAAGGTTATCAGTTGGGCTGATTTCCGAAATATATCAGCAGACAATGTGTCCTACTTACCTCCCTACAGAGCTAAACATACACAGATACTTCAGTCACTTGGCATCTCAGACATCAAACCATCTAGTGCTCTCCGAGATGCGGTTATCAGTATGAGACAAACGAAAACTAAGACGGAGATAGAACATATGAGGGAGGCTGCCAGAATATCCAGCGATATGCATCGTCATGTTATTACGACTGCTAAAGCTGGAATGCATGAATATGATCTTGTAGCAGTAGCCAAGCATTTTTCTTGCGCCAGAGATTTATCAATGGCTTACTCTCCGATTATCACTAAAAATGGGCACATCCTTCATAATCATCATTACAATAATCTTCTCCAAGAAGGCGACCTCGTCATCAATGATAGTGGGGTGGAAACGAAGCGTGGTTATTGTGGAGATATCACCAGAACATTCCCGGTGTCAGGGCAATTTACACCTTTACAAAAAGATGTCTATAATGCTGTGCTCCATGGCTATAATGCTGCGGTAGAAATGGCAGGCCCAGGTATCAGATTCTGGGATGTACACTTTGGCGCTGCGCTTGCTATGGTGGAGTCACTCATACATATAGGTTGGATGAAAGGCAGCGCAGAAGATGCTGTAGCGAATGGTGCTCATGCGCTATTCTTTCCACACGGCCTAGGACATATGATAGGGATGGATGTCCATGACATGGAAAATCTAGGTGAAGCGTTTGTGGGTTATGCACCCCCACATGAAAAGTCTGATCAGTTTGGAACCAAATATTTAAGATTAGCCAAGACACTAGAGCCAGGATTTTGTTTGACGATAGAGCCAGGTATATATATTAATCCACATTTAATTGCTAGGATGAAAAATGACCAAAAGCTTCATGAGTTTATCAATTTTGACATCTTGGAACAGTTAGACAATTTTGGTGGCATCCGAATAGAAGACAATTTTGTTATAACTGATACAGATATAGATAATCTGGACGGAAGCCTTGCTGTGGAAGCTGCGGCTATAGAATCCATGCGAGAAGAGGCCTTAAGCCTGAATTCTTCAGCTATGCAATAATTGCCCTATTTTTGTGCTAATGGCACAGCTTAAAAAATATTTATTATATGGCATTCCAATCATCATTGTTGGGGCCATACTTATTTACTTTTCTGAAATAGTCGGGTATATCGTTATGGCATGGGTGGTCTCCATGATAGGGGCACCTCTGAATAACTTCCTAAGTAAATTTCTGAGCAAAGGCATGGCGGCAGGCCTTACCCTAGTAGTCTTCTCACTATTATTACTGATAGTTGTTAGAATTCTGGTACCCCCACTGGTGAATCAAGCTAAGAATCTAGCAGGACTGGACTATGAGAAGATGATTTCAGGTCTAGAAGAACCCATCCAGGATGTCAATAACTGGCTAATAGACAAAGGCCTAGTCGCACCCGAAATCATAGAAGAAATACCTGAAGAAACATCCACTGAAGAAACGATACAAACTGCCGTAATCAAGCTAGACTCTATTCTGCGAACAGAGGGAGATACCTTAACGGATGATGGCCTTGATTTAGTGATAAATATTATTCCTCCTTCAGAAGTAGAAGTACAACCACAAACTGAGGATTCTTCTAACGACTTACTACTAGGCGTCAAAAACAATATCTTCGAAAAATTTAATCCATCTAAGATTCCAAAACTCTTAGGATCCTTTGTGGGTTTTTTTGGAAATATACTTATAGCACTCTTATCTATATTTTTTATTGCCTTCTTCTTTCTAAAAGAGAAAGGGCTTTTTACTAAGATGATTTCCTTTCTTGTCCCCAACAAACATGAAGGCAAAACACAACATGCCATAGATGAATCATCTAAGTTACTTGTAAGATATTTTGTAGGATTATTATTACAAGTTCTGGTGATTACCTTGGTCACTACTTTGGTACTCAAGTTGTTTGGTATGAAGAATGCGCTACTGATGGCCTTCTGTTTTGCAATATTTAATTTAATCCCTTACGTCGGTCCTATTTTGGGTAATCTCTTTGGCGTACTCATTGTTATCTCATCAAATTTAGATTTTGGATTCTATGATGTCATGCTTCCGAAAATAATCAAGACCATAGTGATATTTGCTATCATGCAGATGTTAGATAATTTCTTACTCCAACCGAATATATTCTCCAGAAGTGTCAAAGCACATCCTTTGGAGATATTTATAATTGTTTTGATGGGTGCAAAAGTCGGAGGTGTCGCCGGTATGGTGCTTGCCATTCCAGCCTATACCGTATTGAGAGTATTAGCTAAGGTGTATCTTTCAGAATTTGAGGTGGTGAAAAGGCTGACCGCAGGGATGTAGATAAATACTATGTATCTCCCAATTATCAGGAGTTACATGTAGATTATTTGATAGATAAAAAAAGAGGAAATACTAAATCGTATTTCCTCTTTTTATTTTCAGTGTAGTCTAAAAATTTATCTGTCTTGCTCTGCAAATACTTTCTTAAGTAGCCCTGTTGTTCGCTGAGCCACATCTGTTCTGATGCCTGCTTCTTTTTTCTCTATTAAATCAAATAACCCTACAAGTGCTTTTGTATTAATATGATCAGCCAAATCTGGATTGATGTCATTGACCAATGGCAGTGAATTATATTTAGTAATGGCACTTGTCCATAAATCCAAAGCCCCAACTTTATTTAGTGAATTCTGGAGCACTGGCTTAAACTCGCTATACAAGCTATTGTAAGTTCTGCTATTGAGATACTGAGTAGCCGCATCATCACTTCCAAGGAGAATGTTTTTGGCATCATTGAAAGTGATGCCCTTTATAGCATCTAGAAATATAGGTCCAGCCTTAGATGCTGCATCCTCGGCCGCACGATTGACCTTTTTTATCATTTCTTGTTCTAGATTCTTGAATCCAGGTATGAATGACAATTTACTTATGACCTTATTTGCTTCTTCAGGAAGTAGGATTTTATAGATAGATCCGTAGTATCCATCTTCTTCGGAAAGAAAATTGACACTATTGTCTACACCAAACTGAAGTGCTTCCTTGAGACCATTCGATATATCAAGATTTGTTAAGGGTGCCTCAGATACTGTATCTAATACATTTTGCAAGGTCTTGGGATCGCATGATAGAAAGGTGAGACTTATCAGTGTTATTATCAGTGACTTATACATATAGAATTATTAGCTATGAAATAATTACAAATGTCCGTTAGATTATCCAAGAAATCAATTAAAAAATCAAATTTCAGAGAAACTATTCCAGAAGATATCAAATCAATAATACGGACAGATATAATATAGACGTGTAAAGCATAGTTAAGGAAGTGTTTTGAAAGCTATTTAACAGATTTTTGAGACGAGACTTATCTAATTTCACAGTCACTAAGTAAGTTTCTATAAAAAACACTAAATAATAAAAACTACACCATGAAGTATTTACTTATAATTTTCTCTGGACTTTGGGTGTCAATCGGCCATGCCCAAACCACCGCTACGCTTAACCAAGTAAGCCAATTGGTCAAATCTTTTGAGAGTAAAAAAGATAATGCGCTACTAGAGTCAGCTTTAGAAAAGCTCAGTGAGTTGTCTGCCAAGGAAGGTTTTTCTCCAAGTGCAGAGTCCTACTTTCTGAATGCAAAGACAAGGACGCTGATGCTTAAGCATATGGAGTTAGACGAGCCGCTTACTATCGCTTCTGAGATTACCGAGAACTTTGACCAATCACTCATATTAGATCAGAATAAATCTTGGAGAGATATAATCCATGAGCAATTATATAATGCCAAAATATTAATGACAGAGTTAGGTAATGAAAGTTATGAAGCTGAAGATTTTAATATGGCGCATGCCCACTACAGCAATGCCGTAGAACTAAATAACTTGGAAGTGGCTTATCCGCGTTTTGTAAGACATGATACCACACTTATGTACACCACAGCAGTTTTTGCCTCACTGTCTGACAAAAACAAGGAAGCTATTTCTAGATTCGAAGAATTAGTGGATATGGATTATAGCAGAAGAGATATCTATGATTACCTTATTAATCTTTATAGAAAAGAAGAAATGGAGGACAAGGCGGTGATGTTAGAAAAGAAGAAAGCGAAGAGATATCCAGAATAAATTTACTTAATAGATTAGTTAAGATGCACCAAAATTAATTAGCTAAATATCAGTCGTTTGTGCATTTGCCTCGCCGGCAAAAAAAATGGTGATGAAGCGCTACGCTTTCATCACCATTTTTTATTAGTAGAAGTAGATAATTATACTTTAATCATCTTCATCACTTCGTCCATATCACCTCTTTCTCTGTAATTAGGATCATAGTGGACATATTTAATCTTATGGTCTGTGCCGATTAGATAGGTAGCAGGCACGGGCATGACAGGTTCTGAATTACCGTTTCTAACTTCTATTTTCTCACCGATGAAGCCTACTATTTTTTCATTGTATGCCTCTGTAACGTGAAAGAATACCTTATAATCTTTCATGGTCTGATGATCTTTGTCATAAAGTATAGGAAACGAAAAATCATGCTTTTTGTCAAGCGCCTGAGAGTACTTTTGCATCTGTGGACTTACTGCCAATACACTGGCTTTTCCACCATCATAAATTTCATTGATTTGCTGCTGAAATTTATCCAGATACTTAGTACAGTACGGACACCAGTCTGCTCTGTAGAAAATAAGAACCACAGGTCCCTTTTTTAATTCTTCATCTAGTGTAACCAACTTACCGTTGTGGTCTTGCAATGATATGTCCGGTGCCGTGTCTCCCACCTTCAATCCACCAAGTACATTACCACGATTATTAGCCACACCATACATCGTCAAATCAAGCGTCGCTTCTGTCATTACTTTCGGTGCTTCTGAATCATCCATCGATTTTGCTTCTTTTTTCATTGCTGGTTTTTCTTGTTCATTAGCCGCTGCTGAGGATGCTTTATCAGCTACTGGTTGACAAGCGTATAATATACAACCTAGCGCTAGTAGTATATATCTTTTCATGTCTTAATATTTATGAACTTCGAAGATAAGAATAGTATTTCAATGGTTTAGGGAATAGGGCTTATGGTTTATGGTAAGACCATGCCTAATATAGGTTGACCGTTTTGGTTATGGCTTTGCGCGAAGCTTTCCTTTTGTCAGAATCTAGATTTTCAGGATTATAGGATTTACAGGAATACTGATTGTTTTATAAAATCAAAGCAAGTTGGTTGCTATTTATTCATGACAAGCATATGGAATCGAGGTTACAAATCTCGACTATCTTGGTTTGTGCAAGCGCAACCCTCTAACTCCCTATAGGGAGAACCGCTAGACTCAAACTGCGCCTGCGGGAAGACTTTGAGCCTGGCATATCACTCCCTCAAGAAGGGGTATGGGGTAGGAATACTCTGAGGCTAAATAATTTGCAAATTGATTTCGAGTTGGAATATGAGATAGTGTAGAGAAATAAGAGACTGATATAATGGTCCACCCCCTAGCCCCCGCCAGCTGGGGAAAAGCTTCATAGAATTCTTGGCTTCAGTTTCCTCTTAGAATATGATTTCTCGACTCCTCCGTCGCTCGAAATGCCAAAGTGGTTTTTTGATACTTGAATCAAGAAAATCAATATTCATAATTTTCGATTCTTAATTCATAGTTCTAATACCGCTCCCACACCCAACATGAAATGGCAGTGGCTCTGCTTCTTGCTTCACACTCACACCACGATACTTTTTTCCTTTCGACCGACTGAAAGGAGCGGAGAAATCTATTAAATTTTTATTCAAACAGTATTGATTCTATGCAAGCTTATTGCAAGCGCAACCCTCTAACTCCCTATAGGGAGAACCGCTAGACTCAAACTGCGC
>CAZIMH010000055.1:5085-13209 GCA_964540155.1 uncultured Saprospiraceae bacterium | reverse complement strand
GTCAATTATCTGCACCTGTACCTTGTACAACTTCAGATTGTCCACAAGCCAGTGTCATGCAAGTGATTCAGAATATGGAATTCTGTGAGAACGCGTCTCCTGGTGTGCTTTTCCTACAAGATGATGGATTCACGTTCTCAGAGCCTAATGGTGACTTAACCTTTGTGAGTAATCCACCAATAGCGACTCTAGATCCAGACACTGGAGAAATAGATACAGATAATCTTGCACCTGGTGTGTATGACATACAGGCTACATTTACGTTTGATCCACTATGTCCAGATCGAGTATTTAATCTTTCGATTACAGTCTTAGAATTACCTGATCCATCATTTGAGTTCGAAACTCCAGTCTGTGTCAATGATGAAGCTATGCTTTTAGATGCCCCAGATGGTTCTGTAACATGGAATTATGACGTAGATGATATCACAGATAATGATCCAGTAGCCAATGCAGCTGGAGATATCAGATTTACAGATCCAGGCACCTATACTATTGAAGCGCTATCCATTGTAGCTGGCTGTGAAGCCTCTACGACGTTTACTTTAGAGGTTATTCCAGAGTTAGATGCTCCTGTCCCTGTTTGTGACAGCGAGGAGTTAGATGCGATTTCTGCATCTTGGGCTGCTGTAACAGATGCAACCAGCTATTCTGTTGCGGTTACCGTAAATGGCGTCGCAGAACCTGGTTCACCATTTATCTATGCAGCGGGAGACCCATTGGTATATGATAATAATGCACTAAACGAAGGCGATGAAGTAATTATCATCGTAACGGCTATCAATGATAATTTTGCGAGTGGCAGTTGTAACGCTACAGGACAAATAACCTGTACCGCTTCTAATTGTGCCACTTTCCCGAATGTCAATATAAGTTGTAATGAGGTGCCAGGTTCCATTGATTTTGAATGGTTACCTATACCAGGTATAGATTCCTTCATACTAGTCAATGTAACTGACCCTGCTAATCCTATAGATATAGAAAGAACAGATGCGTTAACGTATACAGCAGATAACCTTGGTTCTATGGAAGAATTTATCTTATCTGTAGAGCCAATTCATCCTCAGGAAGGATGTACCTTACCTGCTGGTACCTTAGCTTGTACTGCACCATGCCCTGGTGTTCCAGATATGTCACCGATTACTTGTACAGATGCCAGTCTAGACTTTGTCACCTTTGCATGGGAAGAAGTACTTGGCGTTACTGGATATGATGTGATCATTACCATAAATGGACAACCAGCAGGCAGAGATACCATTACAGATTTAAACATTACGATAGATAATTTAACTCAGGATGACGAGGTCATAGTCGTAATCACCGCATTGAACGCTGATGTAGCTTGTGGTAATGGAGAAGATGAGGAGCAAGATTGTGTAGCGACAAGTTGTACTATTCCACAATTTGCCTTTACTCAGGATCCAGAATGTTATGAAAGTGGCGCTATACAGTTAAATGATATAGATGTCACTGATTCCAATGGTGACCCACTGCCGGGGACGATCATTTGGACAGATACTAGAGTAGATGCCGACGGCATGTTTACACCAGATGGTAATATATCTGAGTTGTATGAAATAGAATTCGAGTGGGCCGATGATGCATTCCCTGCGGACTGTGTCTTCCCAGGTGAAATAGAATTACAAGTTAATGTCAGACCGACACCACAACTCAATCCTGCTGGACCACTCTGTGCTGGTGATGAAGTCGTTATTTCAGGCCCAGCCATAGATGACCCTCAGGTGACGAGTGTACTTGATTACGATGATGGTATAGAAGTGTCAGGTACTTTTCCAGATGGCGTGACAGTTAGTTTTGATGATGCAGATCCTCAGATAAAAACCATAACGCTGACACAAGAGTCTGCACCAGGGTGTGATGCCTCTACAAGTATCTCAGTACCAGTAAGTCCTTCACAGGAGCTTATAGTTACCTGTGGTCCAGTAACGATTAGTTCAGTATCGTTCATGTGGAATGCCATAGATGGTGCGGATGGTTATGGGATTGAGATTGATGGAGTCCAGCAAGTTCCATTACCTGCTAGTGAGACGACTTTCCAAGTTATTGGGCTTACTTCTCAGGACCCTGTTACAATTATAGTAACACCAGTGAGTCTTACTGGACAGGATTTATGTCTGATAGCAGATTCAGCATCTGTTGAATGTACACCATCTGATTGTCCTGTGATTACTTTCGATGCCGTGACCTTGCCTGACTTCTGCCAAGATGATCCAGTAAGCTTTACTTTGCCAGGAAATGAAATTCTTCAGGGGACACCTCCTGCAGGCGTATTGACAGAAACATGGGTAAGTAATAGTCCAGCGATAGATGAAGCCACAGGAGCTATCAATCCTGATTTACTAGAACCAGGAACGGTAGATGTCACTTATACAGCGACATATACGACAAACTCTGGTGACGAATGTATCTATCCTACGATGTATAGTTTCACGGTATTTGAACGTCCTCAGATAGAATCTATAATTCCTAATAATCCTGAATGTATCTTAGATGAAGTACCAGATGTAAGAATCAATGCGATTGGGGGAGTAGAGCCATATACTTATGTATGGTTAGATAATCCACCTTCACAGATGGATCCAGTCTATACTATTCCGACACCAGGTGTGTACGATTTCTTAGTGACTGATGCTAATGGATGCTCTACACAGATGGCTATTACCATAGCACCTGCACCAGCAGGTGAAGTGACCATAGTAGGTGATACTAATTTGCAGATAGGAGAAGACGGTACATTTACTGTAGAGGTGGGTGGTCTCCCTGTAGAACCTACGTCAGTCGTGTGGTTCATAGACGATGTGCCTGTAGATAATAATTCAGAGTCTGAGTCTGTATTGAATATTATTGCAGATTTAGAGGCATTAGGTAGAGAGTTTACTGTTTCTGTTACAGTATTCTTTGCTGATGATTGCTTCCTTACAGATACAAGAGTCGTTAATATCAGTGATTTCGAAAGATGGTATATCCCTAACGTCGTCTCTTCAGGAGTAGAAGGAGAGGATGCAAGATGGGTCATGTTTACTCAGGGTAGCGTCACCGTACAGGATGTAGCAATATATGACAGATGGGGAGAACTCGTCTATGTCAAAGAATTAGATCCACTGGTGGATGTATCAGATGATCCTGATCCAGATGCTTCTGGCCAGGTTTGGGATCTCGGATTTGAAGGAAGATGGGGTAATGATGGTGCTGCCGATGTAGAACAAGGCGTTTACGTCTATGTGATTAATTTGGTAGTAGATGAAGGCGCTCCTACAGAAAGACCAGAAATAGAAGCCGGTGATATCACCGTCTTTAGATAAGATATGAAAGATAACTGATGTCTTTTTATAAAGGGCTTACCATTATTGGTGAGCCCTTTTTATTTGCATGCCAATCGACTTTTAAATAGTAAGAGAAATCTAATAGTTTTTTGAAGGACACCTCTCTTTATTGACCTAAATCCCCTTAAAAGGGGACTTTACTAATTCCCTTTTAAAGGAAGGTTGGGATTGGGTCAAACTAGGTACTCAAAAGCCGATAGTCATATTTATTTACTTAGATATAATCAGCTATATAAATTGGAATGGAAGAATGCTAGACAGGGTGGATGCGTTCTTCTGCTAACTTGAGACAGAGATACAACTGCTCTTCTCTATCCATAAAGCTGTTGTCTATTAGAATGGCATCTTCCGCCTGCCTCAGCGGGCTGTCTGCTCTGGTGCTGTCTATATGGTCTCTGTGGAGAAGATTCTGGCGAACATCATCGTATGGCGTCTCCATGTTTTTTTCCTTGAGTTCTATGTATCGGCGCTGCGTACGTACTTCTATTTGTGCAGATACGAACAATTTGAGTTCAGCCGTAGGGTAGACGACAGTTCCTATGTCGCGCCCATCCATCACGACCCCTTTGTGGATGCCTTGCTCTTTTTGGATGTCTACTAACTTTCGGCGAACGACGCTAAGCGCCGCCACCTCAGAGACGATACTGGATACATCTAATTGGATTATTCTGTTAGTGACATCCGTTCCATTGAGGTCGATTTTGAAGCTACCATTTTTATTCTCCATGGCAATATAGACTTCGCCAAGCGCCGATTGGACCTGATGAGGGTCAGAAATATCTACCTTATTATTGAGGAAATACAAACTGACGGCGCGGTACATCGCACCAGAATCTATGTAGAGATAGCCTAGCGCAGCAGCTAACTGCTTAGCCAGTGTAGATTTTCCGCATGAGGAATGCCCGTCTATAGCGATATTGATTCTATTCTCACTCATATCATTCGAAAGGCAAACTAAACAATACTGATAACGCTATCCAAATTCCAAGTCTTATAATTATTGGTCTAGTATCTTTTTCCAAGAAATATATCATGCCTATAGGCTTTTAGTTACTAAGAGAAATCTAATAGTTTTTTGAAGGACACCTCTCTTTATTGACCCCTAAATCCCCTTAAAAGTAGACTTTACTTCTTCCCTTTTAAGGGCAGGTTGGGATGGGTCAAACTAGGTACTCAAAAGCCGATAGGCATAAAATATATTTTAGATAGAATTTTGAGTGGTCTAGAATATTTACAATGGAAAGGGATTTGTATTTTTAATACTTTTCATAAAACCAATAATCTACAATGGCTAAGTCAAATTTTATAATAGAGCAATTTAAAAAGTATAAAGTATTTCTATATAGTGGTGGAGGTGCGGCGCTGAGCAGAGCTGTGATCCATATAATGTTGCCTTCAGGCAAGGCTATATTCAGATTCAAGGATGGGCGGTTAAAAAAGAATAGCTTCACAAAGACTGGTAAATCAACGCTGTATGAAGTATACGTCTCTGCAGACAGATATCCTCATTTTATTGATTTGCTAAGGAATGAGAAGCCCTTATATTTTTTCTATGAGTTTAATGAACACATGGGATATATCACTACCTCAGATGAGCCAGTAGGGGAAGGAGAGTAAGAAATATAACACATCTAGAGGCGAGATGGCCTAACTGAAAGGTTCGAAAGCACCAAGAACCAGCTAGTATAGTCCGAGGAATAACATCATGAAGGAGGACCAAGTTTGTTCTTGATATTCATATTAGTTATTTTTATAATATGAAGACAGCATGGTATTTACTAGAAATGGATGATACAAACTACTTTAAGCCCTATGATGCGCTGCCCATAGGTTGTGCTTTAGTAGACCAGAATGAAGTCATTTTGGCTAATAAGGCTTTAGCAGAGTTGACTGGTTTTAGTGTATCGGAGTTGAGCCATAAAGCCTTATCGGATCTCTTTGGTACTCACCAAGGTCAGATTTTTGATGGAGAGGTGGCTGTAAAAGTCATCACATCTAAAGGCGTTTCAGTGCCAGTTCTAGTTAATGCCAAATTGCATGACGCAAAGAAGGATGGAGATTCGTCTAAGTATTTGCTGACCTTTACCCTCCAAAATAAAACTTGCACCCACAGCAAAATTATAAACCTAATGGAGCTGCAGGATGAGATGGGCATCCAGAAGGAAGGATACTACGTTTACTTCGACCTTGACTATCGGATTCTTGGGTATAGCGAGACAGCAGAGCATATACACCAAAACCATCTAGGTAAATCGCTTCAAAATGTAGATAATTTATTAGAGCTGTACGGACGCAGTGGATTGGACATGCGTATTGCTGAATACTACAATAGCACCCTAAAAGATGGGACATTTAAGCGACAAATAATTCTAGATGAGAATGGCCTAAAAAAGTATGTAGACATAACCTACAAGGATATTACTAATCCAGAAGGCCAATCTATAGGTATCCTAGAATATGGCATTAGTGTCACTGACTTGGTCAAATCCCATAAAGCCTTACAGTTAAAAGAAGGAAAATTGCAAGCGCTAAATGCTAATCTCCGCGCCATTGTAGAAAGTACACAAGATGGTATGTCCGTGCTAGACAGGGATTACAAAGTCATGATGTACAATGAGAAGGCTAAGGAGGAATTCAAAAAATATGTCAATATAGATCTGAAGCTAGGAGAGAGTTGGGGCGATAAATATGACAAAGCGAAATTTAATGACTGGAAAGAAAACCTTTATGATAGGGTTCTAAAATCGGGAGAGACCATAGAGAATATCGTAGAAAGGAAGGAGTATGGCACAATCTATAAGAATATATATACGCCAGTAAAAGATGAAGAAGGGGCGGTAGTCGGTGTCTTGGAAGTAAGTAGAGACATGACACAGGATGTGAAAAAAGATAAGCAGATAAAACTCAATGAAACGAAGTACAGTTCGTTGCTGGAGGATATGCCTATAGGTGTACTGAAGATAGATTCGGATTTTAATATTTCATACTTGTCCCCTTATCTCGTCAGGAAACTTGGCTTTACGATGGAAGAAGTCAAAGGCGAACCTGCTACTGACTTTATTAATGAAAGAGATATAGACCGAATTAAAGAAGCCACAGTCAATCTTTTAAAGAACAAAGAAAATGCCTTTAATACTTTTAAGGTAAAAAAGAAAAATGGCGGTTCACTAGTGTTGGAAGGTACAGCTAGCTTAAAGCCTAGAGAGGATGGTAAAGGTTGGGAGTTCTTAATCGTTGCAACTGATGCT
Organism: uncultured Saprospiraceae bacterium; assembly: GCA_964540155.1. Lineage (GTDB taxonomy): Bacteria > Bacteroidota > Bacteroidia > Chitinophagales > Saprospiraceae > RFSX01. Next base: position 6,617 of record CAZIMH010000055.1, on the reverse strand, counting down.
ACCGAAAAGCTACAGCAGCAAGAAAATTATAATTCTCTCTTTGTTAATATCAATAGTGGGGTCGTCGTATATGATATGGCTAACGATAAGATCGTTAGTTGTAATCAATCGGCACTGGATCTTTTTGGCGTGGATAAGGCAACAATGATCAATAGTAAATATCTAGACTATGTGCCAGAGAACTCCATTTATTCAGATACGGATCTTCACGAGGCATTTAACGAGGTTAAAGAAAAACTGACCACTAGGGAAATATCTGAAATAGATATAGAAAGTGTGATTCTCAAACCTAATGGTGATGAGCGCTTGGTAGAGGTCAAGTTTATCTATATGAATCATGATGAACTATTCTATGCCTTGTATACGGATAAGACGGAAATATTTTATTCCTTAAGAGAAGTCAGAGAGAAGTCCTCTGTATATGAGGCACTGATAAAGAATAGTTTTGAAGGGATAGAAGTTGTCAGGTATGAGTTGGATGATAATATTCTGGTTAATGGCAATGTGCTTATTAGAAATAATAAGATGGTAGAGATGTTATCTGCAGACCAGGACTCCATGTTTGATTCATTAGCTGATGTAAGTCATTTATTTCCAGAATATCAGCCTAATGGACAGCTAAGTGAAGACTTTATAAGAGATGTTCTAATAGAGACGATCAGAAATGGCGCCTCTAAAAGACGATGTCAGATCTTGAAAAATGGAGTGACGAAAGACTTGCAGATTTCTCACCATTTAATAGATATTAATCATTATGTCTACCTCATCAAGAACTTCAGAGAGATAACAGAGGAATTACGTCAGCAAGAAATTATTCAGAACCAATATGACACCTTAGAACACAAGAACGAGGAGCTCAAAAAGTACATAGATAGTAATCTACAATTAGAGAATTTCGCTTATATCGCTTCACATGATTTAAAAGCACCTATACGGTCAGTTATCAGTTTTGCACAGTTACTTAAGAATAATTCGTACGATAAACTAGGAGAAAAGGATGGACGATTCCTAGATATTATTATTAGTGCCAGTACTAATATGCAGGTGCTGATAGATGACCTCCTAGCATTCTCTAGAATCAATACTCAGGATATAGAATTCGAAGAGATAGATATGCCTAAACTCCTTAACCACCTACTCATAGAAATCAATCAGAGTATAGCAGAGAAAAATGGTGAAGTAAATATTATTTCTTTACCTGAGAGAATGACAGGTGATGCGTCCAGATTGAGGCAGATTTTCCAAAACCTGATTACAAACGCCATGAAATTTCATAAAGATGGTGATACGCCATATGTCGAAATAGATTATGAAGAAGAGGAAAACTTCTATAAGTTCCGAGTGGCTGACAAAGGGATTGGTATAGAAGAGGATTATCATAAGGAGGTATTCCTTATGTTTAAAAAGCTCTATAGTGAAAACAAGTACAAGGGAACTGGGATAGGCCTTAGTATCTGTAAGAAGATCATAGAACAACACCAAGGAGATATCTGGGTAGAATCTACTATGGGAGAAGGGTCTACGTTCTACTT
>CAZIMH010000055.1:0-4985 GCA_964540155.1 uncultured Saprospiraceae bacterium | reverse complement strand
ACTTGTTAGTTTAGGATTGCGTTCTGTCAACTTATTAAAGAACTCACTGTCCATGGTTTCAAATACTTCTTTGAATTCTGTCCATGACCTATCTTGAGTAACAAGCTCACTTACTCTTCTATCCAGCTGGCGTAATCTTCGTAGAACACTGCTCTCTGGTCGTTCGCTTTTGAGCTGCGTATAGCATTCATCTACAAGCGCCTGTATAGCCTTAAGATTAGAAGTTACTTTGGTATTGTCCATTTCCAGTGTCATCATCTTACGATGGACTTCATCTATGCCTTTTTTGTGCTCCTCTTCATTAGTGTCAAGCAGTTCAGTCTTGATAGCCAATGATTTTTCTAGCTCTTCCTTCTGATTATTTATAATCTTATTGAGCTCTAGTAACTCTTTTTTCTGAGCCACAAGGGATTTGGACGCCTCATGCAACTTAATCGCATTGAGTACACGAGCCATCAGTTCTATTTTGCTTACTGGCTTATTAAGAAAGTCCAGCGTGCCAAAATCAAATGCTTCCTCCAGTACCTTTTCGTCCTGTAGACCAGTAATTATAATAATTGGTATATCTCTGAAAGCCTGATTTTTCTTGATAAGCTTCAATGTTTCCAGCCCTCCTTGCCTTGGCATCTGCCAGTCAAGTAGAATGAGGTCAGGATTAATATCTCCTAGACGTTCCAGTATTCCTGTCCCGTCTTCCATCTCTTCGAACCTATAATTAGTCTCTCCGAGGTATTCACGATAGATGATTCTATCGAATTCCCTATCATCTACGATAAGAATCTTTGGTAAATCCATAGTTGTCTTTAGGTCTTTCTCACCCGAGGTACATCAATAATGATTCCGAATTTTTATAAGAAATGGCTACCGTTTTGCAAACTCCAAAAATTTAAGCACTAGATTTGCTGATTCATTCTAATATTAGCGTATCTAATTTCAGTCATATGGATTTTCATCATTCACACTCAGCAGAACCTCACATATCCCGTACGAAGGAAATCATCAGCAAATATCCTGAAATAAAGAAACTTATGGGAAGAAATCCTAATACGTTTTATTTTACTATAGGGATTGTACTAATGCAGGTGGCTATATGTTGGTTTTTAAGCTCGCATCCATGGTGGGTGGCGGTGATTGTCGCTTACTGTGTAGGCGCTTTTGCTAATCACGCCTTGTTTGTGTTGATGCATGAGTTTACCCATAATATGGTATTCAAGAATAGGTTGGCTAATCTGTGGGGCGGTATTTTATGTGATTTACCTAATGCATTCCCTACGTCGGTGTCATTTAGGAAGTACCATCTAAAGCACCATGCGTTCCAGGGGCATTACGATATAGATGCAGACCTTCCGAGTCGGTGGGAAGCTAAGCTGATTGGAAGTTTCTTTATAGGAAAGTCTCTTTGGTTGATGCTTTTTCCTTTTTTCACAGCCCTGAGACCAGCAAGACTAAAAGAAATCAAGTTCGCAAGCAAGTGGATTTATATCAATATTATATCTGTCGTACTCTTTAATATTTTGATATACTTCACTGTAGGGCCTATAGGGCTTATTTATTTACTTGCCTCTTTTATGTTTTCTATAGGCTTACACCCGCTAGGCGCCAGATGGATACAAGAACATTTCTTAGTAGCACCACCTCAGGAAACTTATAGCTACTATGGCATCCTGAATAAAGTCGCTTTCAATGTAGGCTATCATAATGAGCATCATGATTTTTCATACGTACCATGGAACAATCTACCTAAGATTAGAGCGATTGCCCCTGAGTATTATGATACACTATACTATCACACTTCATGGACAAAACTTCTTTTCCAGTGGATTTTCGATAAGGAGTTGTCTTTGTTTTCCAGAATTCTTAGAAAAGATAGAGGGGGTATAAAATTGACTGGTGGGTCAGAATCAGACTTTCTCTCAGGAAGAAAACAAAAAGAAAATGTGGCTTCTGTGTAGCTAGAGGCTACGAGAAGATTGGTTTCATACGGAAGAACAATTCATTTCCTAGGCGCTGGGGTATGGATTTGTCTGAGATAGCCATCTATCTCCTCTATTTTAAACTCCCCAGAGAACAGAGACTGATATAGCGCTTCATTCCCGCCATATGGAGGTCTATCTTCTTCAAAATCAATATTGAATAGCAAACCCACAAATTCTCCTTCTGGTTTTAGCAATTCATGAATCTTATCTACGTAGTCAATACGAAATGACGGGTTAAGAGCGCAGAAAAACGTCTGCTCTAGTATGATATCATATTGATTCTTATGACTAAAAAAGTCTGGTGGTGAATGTGTGCGGGTGGAAACGTTGGAACCCTAGATGTCAGTTAACTAACAAAGCAGCTAAGATATTAATCCCTGGAGCTGGAAATGCCTACGAAACAGAGTATCTACATCAGAATGGTTTTACAAATGTTCATATACTTGATTTCGTCCTAGACCCCTTGGACGCTTTTTACTACAAAAGCCGTGATAGGCGTAGAGGCATACCCTATGTTCCACCCAGTTTGTTTTTCGAGATATCTGGAAGCCCAGTAAGATTGGTGATGACGCTTCATCAATGCATTCTATCTCCTCTAAGAGACAGTGTTTCCATGACACCTGCCTCATAATTAAGGTAGGCCTGCCATCTGGTCTTTACTCTATCTTCATCAAAATAATCCTTGGCCAGATCTATGAAGAGTCTATAGTGCCCCGCTTCCGATACCATAAATGAGTGGTAGAAATCCTTGAGTGAATCTTCTGAAATGTGTAGACTTAGGAGTCTGAATCTTTCGCAACTCCTCGCCTCTATAAGAGCGAAAGTGAGCAGTTTCTCTAGTAGACTATTATCCTTGCCGCCGCCTTTCTGTTGGAAAGCTAAAAGTTTATTGACGTATTCATCTTTGCGTTGATGACCTAGTTTGAGTCCGCGGTTGTCTAGTTCTCTAAGGACTTGTCTGAAGTGACCCCATTCTTCAGTAACGATAGGAGCCAGTTCTCTTACCAGCCTTTCTTTCTCTGGAAAACCTTGTATTAGGGATATACAAGAGGTGGCAGCCTTCTGTTCACAATAAGCATGGTCTGTCAGAATTTCTTGCAAACTCATCTCAGCAAGATTTACCCATCTAGGGTCAGTAGGTAACTTGAGTCCTAGCATGGTCATCTGTCTTCCAAGAAGTTTAACTGGTTTTTGACTAAGTCTATGTTCTGTATTTCATAGGTTTCTATACCTTCTTCCCATAGGACTGTAATCTTATCCATGCTGTGCTTTCTCAGGGTATTTGCATTTTCCTTATTGATCGCATAAGTGCCGATATAAGTCGTATAATTATCTGACTTGCGTACCTTACCTCGGCTTCTTTCTATGTTTTCCAAATAGAGATGGTCCTTATTGACCAAGTCTACTTTCATTTTCTCTCCTTTTTCTAGATTGCCATAACTGATTTTGGCTTGGCTGGAGTTGATTTTAAATTCCAGTATCAGAAATATATTATCATCCACCTGCTGAATATTGGCCATACATTCCATCAAGTATCCATCTCTGACAAAACCTCTGACCTGAGGATGTGTATATACGAAGTAAGGTTTCTGCTCAAATTCAATCTCATAAAATCGACTGGTATTGTCTTCTTTTGCAATGATACAATCAGAGGCAGTTTGAGTATGTTTGCCTTCAGTAATACTAGAGGGTTCGAACCAACTGAGTCCAGACTGACTGATAGATTCATTTTGTAACCCTAGCAAGGATACTAACACCAGTAAAGTGAATACGCTATTCATAAATATTAATTAGTGCGAATATATATAAAACGAAGGTCCGTAATTCCGTATTTTCATCAATATTAGAATTCATACGACTCATATAATTTAAGTTCAAATGAGAAAATACCTTATTTCAGCCTGCCTTTTAATTCTCACTTTATACTCCTGCGATAAGGAACCAGCAATAACATCGTCCAATATGATACCAGTTTCGTACCCAACTACAGCTAAGGATAGCAGTGTGATAGACGATTACCATGGGTCAGCAGTAGCTGACCCTTATAGGTGGTTGGAATTAGATACTGCTGCAAATGTCAAGTCATGGGTGACTGAACAGAATAAGGTTACACAGGGTTACTTGGATCAGATTCCTTATAGAGATAAGATTCGAGATAGATATGAAGCCTTATTTAATTACGAAAAATTAAGTTCTCCCCGGAAGCGCGGAGAATATTACTTCTTTAGTAAGAATGATGGTCTGCAAAATCAGTCCGTCATCTATATTCAAAAAGGTAAAGATGGCATACCAGAAGTATTCCTGGATCCGAATACCTTATCTAAAGATGGAACAGCCGCTATAAATTTTCTAGGCTTCTCACCAGATGATAAGTATGTAGCCTATAGTCAGGCAGATGCAGGTAGTGACTGGCAGACGATCTATGTGATGGAGATAGCCACTAAGAGAAAATTGAAAGATAAGCTGAAATGGGTTAAGTTTTCTGGCGCAAGCTGGTTAGATGATGGCTTTTACTACAGTAAATATCCCACACCTGAAGATGGTACTGAATTATCAGCGACCAACGATTTTCACTCCATATATTATCACAAGCTAGGGGATGACCAGAAGAACGATAAACTCATCTTTGACAATAAAGACGAAGCTAAGAGATATCATTTTGGAGGGCTTACTGAAGATAAAGAATACCATATAGTATATGCGTCTACAGGTACTGATGGGTATGAGACCTATTACAAAGATTTGTCAAATCCGGCATCTGATTATAAAGCACTCTTTACGGGATTTAAAAACAAAAGTTCTATAGTAGATCATGCTGACGGACGGTTTTTGGTATTGACGGATATAGGAGCACCTAAGTACAGATTGGTTTCTATAGATCCCAACAAGCCAAGCGAATCAGATTGGGTGACCATAATATCAGAGAAAGATGAGCTGCTGGACAATGTATCTTCCGGTGGTGGTTATCTATGGGCTGATTATCTCAAAGATGCCAAGACTGTCATCAAG
>CAZIMH010000054.1:0-13356 GCA_964540155.1 uncultured Saprospiraceae bacterium | reverse complement strand
AAATGAGGCTGTCTTATAAAGCCACCTTAGCTGCACTGTTTATCAATCTTTACAGAGAAAAACCAATACTAACTGTGCCCTACAATTTTTTGATGGAGTTGATGAATATAGATGAGTTACTGACAAACTGGAGATACAGACATGCACAGATGGTTATGCGTATGATAGGAAATAAAGTAGGTACTGGAGGATCTTCAGGGCATAAGTACCTGGCAGAAACAGCAGAAAAGCATAAGGTCTTCAATGATTTGCATAACATCTCTTCCTTGCTAATCCCTCGTTCAGAATTACCTGATCTTCCAGAGGCGTTCATTGACGGATTAGGATTCTATTATAGCGCTCAAAAAAAGGCATAAAACACCGCAGATGATAAACCGCTGTTAATCAATTGCCTACCATTTCGATAAAAGAAGGTCATCCCCCTCAAAATGGCCTTGAAAAACTAATATGGCTGTAATAGGGCTGATAATAGCATGAAACTTTGTATTTTGGTGATGTTCTGATTAATTATCTACCGCTTTTACTATCATATCATCATAAGATATCATAATCATTTGATGATGTTAGTAACTCTATTTTTGGTATTTTTGCTCAAAATTCAACGTAAATTTTAATTTTTATGAAAAAGCATTTATTAGCAGTAATTGTACTATTCACAGCTTTTACACTGACTTTATCTTCACAAACAGCAGATAGCAAGTTTGGGATTATGATAAGTGGTGGAAAGATGGAATATAATGGCGATATAGGTAGTAATCTACTTTTTGGTACACCATTTCAAGGTCATTTCGGTGCAAGACTTGGATATTACCTATCACCAGCATTTGACATTTTCCTTCAAGGATCTACGGGTCGTCATGGAATAGATGAAACTCCTAACGCAGGAGGTGATTTAAATAACACTGATTTACACCAGTTCCTTTCTGATGTTCTACAAGGTAATCTAGCCTTGCATTGGAAATTTTTACAAAAAGAAAAATTGAATCCTTTCCTTTCAGCAGGTGTGGGCTTGATTAGCTACGACAATGTACTAGGAGAAGTAGATACACCAGGTATGCCAGGTGTTGCTAGAGGAGAAGATGAGTCAGGACTTCATATACCATTAGGTGTAGGTCTTAGATACAACATAACTGACAATTTCGGATTATTCTGGCATTCTCAGTACGGCATTGGATTTAATGATCAGTTTGATGGTGCTTATGAAGGTACTAATACTGGTTTTCCTACAGCTGACATAACTGATGGTAATGATAACTATCTCTTACACGAACTTGGACTAGGAATTTCTCTAGGAAAGAAAGATAGAGATGGTGATGGAGTTGCTGATAAGAAAGATGCATGTCCAGATACACCTGGTCTTAAGGAGTATGCTGGATGTCCAGATTCAGATTTAGATGGTATTATAGACCAAGATGATAAATGTCCTGACGTAGCTGGACTAGCTGAGTTTATGGGTTGTCCAGATAGAGATGGAGATAAGATTATTGATGGAGATGATGCATGTCCAGATGTTGCAGGTGAAGCTAGATATAATGGTTGTCCAGATACGGATGGCGATGGTATCGGAGATAATGTAGATAAGTGTCCTGAAGAATCAGGTGTATCTAAATATGATGGATGCCCTATTCCTGATTCAGATGGTGACGGCGTAGATGATGATAGCGACCCTTGTCCTAATACACCAGGTGACGTAGGCGGATGCCCTGATACGGATGGTGATGGCGTTATAGACAGAGATGACGATTGCCCAGAAGTTGCTGGAACTGTAAATGGTTGTCCAGATGCTGATGGTGATGGTATAGCTGACAAAGATGATAAGTGCCCTAATGAAGCTGGTGTACCAGAAAAAGATGGTTGCCCTGCAGTTAGAAAGCCAACAACAGCTGAAATTATCAATAGATTCTGTGCACCAGCAATTACGTTTGGTTCAGGTTCTAGTAAATCAGATACGTATAACCAAACAATATCTCAGATAGTGTCATTCGCTAACCAATACCCAGGCGCATTCCTTAATGTTTCAGGATATACAGATAGCCAAGGTGCTGATTCAGCTAACCTTGCATTATCTAAGAGAAGAGCGAAAAGAGTAGCAGATAGCATCATTGCTGCTGGAATCTCTGCTGACAGAGTATCACATGAAGGGTACGGTGAAACAAATCCTATAGCAGATAACTTGACTAAAGAAGGAAGAGAATTGAATAGAAGAGTTCAGGTTTGTGCTAGTACAACAAAGAGATACATTGATACTTCAAATACGAAGAGATAATAAAGATTTATTTAAGTCCTTTTAAGTAAGGGTCTTTAATAGTTTTTTTCATAACTGATTCAATCCCGGTGATTTTCCAAATCGCTGGGATTTTTTTTGTAGATAAGGAGGCCTTCTTGATTATGTGAGATTTATCTGACAGCGTCGATTTACTCATAACAACTTAGACCCCCAAGCCTTCCTACTTTTGCATGGAAAACATGAGTAGAATATAGTACAACAAAAAAAAGCCAGAGCTGTGCAAGCCCTGGCTTTATATTAAGTATTACTTTTTCCTAACAATGCTGATTCATAGCCTCCATTAGATTATCAGCTATCATCTGAGCTGAACGGCCTTCAATCATATGTCTTTCTATCATATGGACCAATTTCCCCTCCTTAAATAAAGCTATTGCAGGTGATGAAGGCGGATAGGGTAATAGATAGTCCCTAGCTTTTTCTACTGCCTCTTTATGCACACCAGCAAATACGGTGACTGCATGTGTCGGTTTTGAAGCGTTTTGAAGACTAAACTTCGCAGCAGGTCTGGCATTTCCAGCAGCACATCCACATACGGAGTTGACTACTAATAGAATAGTACCTTCCTTTTTACTTAGTAAATTATCTACTTCTTCTGCTGTCTCAAGACCATTAAAACCAAAATCAGTTAGGTCTTTTGACATCGGGGTGACTAGTTCGATTGGATACATATATTTTACCTTTATTTTATATCTAAATTATGCTAAAATTGCACTTTGCAAATATGTAACTTATTTAAGCTAAGAACTATGTCATAAAGTTCCTTTTTTCGTTACAAATATGAGGATATGAAAAAATTCATTTTGGTTAGTACAATATTCTTGATTCTTCTTTGGATTGGGTGCACAAGGGCGACCTTTGTTCAGGAGAATCTGGACTGTGCGGAAATCATACGTTACGATGTTGAGTTGCAGCCCGTACTTACTACCTATTGTGCCTATTCTGGTTGTCATGATGGCAGTGTCCAAGATGCTGTAAATTATACTACTTATAGCAGTATGTCTGGGGATTTCGGGTCAATGTTCGATAGGGTAGTGACCCAAATAGATAATCCATTTATAGGCATGCCAAGGGATGATGGAGATGGTCCTGATAACATGACAGAAGAAGATTTTAGAATATTTAGTTGTTGGATAGAGCAAGAATTTCCAGAAAATTAAGTCATAGATGATTAGAATTATACTACTTTTTTTATTGATGAGTGTTGTAAGTGCAAGTGCTCAGGATTTTCACCAAACTTTTAAGGATACAAGAGTTATCAACTCTCATTCAGTAGAGACCTTGCGTAAAGGTGTTCTTGATTTTAGAATCGGTCACCGATTTGGTAATGTGAATGGGGGATGGCCGACATTGTGGGGACTGGAGAACGCTGCAGATGTCATTTTCGAATTTGATTATGGAATCACTGACAATTTGATGATTGGGATTATGAGAGCAAAAGGCGCTGGCCCACTCACCCAAAATGTAAGTGGGTTAGCTAAGTACCGCGTATTAAGGCAGTCAGAGACGAGTCCATTTTCTATCGCATTTTCAGGATTAGCAAGTATTTCAACCATGCAAAGAGGGGAGAATCCGGGACAAATAAACTTCTTTGCCGAGTTTGCTCATAGGATGAGTTACAATATTCAGGTTATTGTCGCTTCCAAGATTTCTGAAAGACTGGCACTTCAGATAGCCCCTCAGTGGACATATAGAAATATCGTACCTACTAATGGTGATCCCAATGCAATCCAGGACACCAACGATTTAGCCAGCTTGAGCGGTGCATTAAAATATCAATTCACAAAAACCTTGGCTGTTATATTAGACGGGACTTTTGTGTTTTCTGAATTCCGTAGAGAAGAATTAGACCGTGATGGGGATAGACTTTTTAGCGCACCTTTTGGTATAGGCATAGAGTGGGAGACAGGAGGAGGACATGTCTTTCAGGCTAATTTCACCAATGCTACAGGGATTGTAGAGACAGATTATATTCCATATACACAAAGCCAATGGTCTGATAGAGAATTTCGTTTTGGGTTTACTATTGCAAGACAATTCAATCTACGTAGATGATTTCCAGAAGTAAAGCTATTCTCATATTAGCACTGATTTCATTTGTTCTAACTGCTGCTTATATCAAGCCGGCTAATGATCCAGAATCAGATCTCAAGGTTGCAAAAATTCTGTCCATTCTAGGACATGAAATGGAAGCCCCTATTCCAGATACCAAATCATATCAGATATCTGCTGCTAAGGGAGAGGCTATCATTAGGTCAGGTATAACCACGAAACCAGGAGGTGGAAAAACAAAAAAACAAAGCAAACACTTTTTATGCACCTCCTGCCACAATTTGGAAAAGGAAGACCCTGACCTCTCAGTAATAGATCCCCAAGCAAGATTAGAGTATACGAATAGTAAGGGTCTGCCATTCCTACAGGGCACGACACTTTATGGCGCTATAAATAGGGAGTCCTATTATAATGATGACTATTATAAAAAGTATGGAGATTTAGTTTTGCCAGCGAGAGACGATATCAAAGAGGCTATCCAGCTCTGTGCAGTAGAGTGTGCTCAGGGCCGAGAACTCAAAGACTGGGAGATAGAATCTATAGTAGCATTTCTTTGGACTATAGATCTGAAATTATCTGATTTGAATATGACTCAAGATGAATTGGATCGTGTTTATGCCGCCATCGACGGAGATGGAGATAAAGATGCTGTTGTCCAATTAATCAAATCCAAGTACACAAAGACTTCACCTGCTACATTTGGCACTGCACATGAGTCTATGATCAAAAAGGGGGAGTACACGGGAGACCCTAACAATGGCAAATTAATCTATGATAACTCTTGCCTTCATTGTCACCAAAATAGAAAGTACTCTTTCTTCCAGTTAGATGACAGTCGACTCACATTTAAACATCTGAGTAAGAAAGCCAATGGATATGGGAGACATTCACTATATCAAGTGACCAGATACGGTGTATACTCCAGATCTGGAAAGCAATCATATATGCCGCAATACCCTATGGAAAAGATGAGTGAGCAGCAGCTAGCAGATCTAAGAGCTTACATAGATCAGCAGGCAGAGTAACTATTAATCTTATTTTTAAGATTTTATAAGTACTCAGTTTGCTTCTTGATTAGAAAAATCATACAAAATTTTGATGCTGCCTCTAGGGAGCAGCCTATAGTATCTATTCTGATATATTCCTTTCTGGGATTTCTCAGACCTGCTATCTACATATTCCTATTACCGCTATACCTGTCAGTATTCTCAGATTCAGAATACGGATTATATGATTTAATGGTAACGACAGGTGTTATCATGGCGATTCTTGTAACTGCTAGGCTCAATGCCGCTATGGTCACACTGTATTATGATTATCATGGCAATCCAGCCAAGCAAAAAAGGTATCTAAGTACCTTATTCACCTTCAGCCTATTGATGGCACTGGTCACAGGATTGATATTTAGCTTAGTTGGGGATAGCCTGTTTCAGATAATATTCAAATCAGATAGCATCCAATTTTTTCCTTATGGGATTACAATCCTTGGTTACGCTTTACTCTCAGAAGTAAACGAATGTTATTATAGTTTTCTGAAGAATGAAAAGAACCTTAAAGGATACCTTTTCGTGATTCTCTGCCAAGTCCTGCTGATGGTCCTATTTCAGTTTTTGTTGATCATAGTATTTAGACAGGGAGTGCAAGGGGCTTTACTTGGAATGCTTCTCGCCAATCTCGTGACCACTATTGTCATTTTTCTCATGGAAAAGAATATTCTCACTTTGAAGCCAGACTTAACGATGGTGGGAAATTCATTAACCTACAGTGTGGCACTTATACCTTATCTGCTGATTACCTGGGCCTTGACTAGGGGAGGGAAGATAATCCTGGAGCGGTTTGATACTTTATCACAAGTGGGGGTCTTTGCTCTTCTCATCACTTTGACCAATATAATAGTGCTTGCTGCTGGCGCTGTCGTCAGTGGTGTAAGACCATTTCTATTCGAATTATTTGCAGAGAAAAAGCAAATTAAATCTGTAAACAATTACAGAGAAAAAGTAGACATATTGACAAAGGTTGTCATCGTCCTGCCTTTACTTGCCGTCCCATTTATAGTCTTAGTAGGAAGCAATATTAATGTTATTACATCCAAGAGTGCTTATTTGGATTTACGAGATTATATCACCTTTGCTAGTCTCACTATTTTTTTATTGGTCTATGCTAAGCTTTTCTACCAACAGATAATTTTTGCAAAGAGATCAGACTTAGTGACCAAGTTATCCTTTATTGTGCTTATCGTACTCATATTGGGATTGTACTTTTGGGTGCCGGCTTACAAGATATGGGGAGTGCTTTCTGCGATGGCAGTGGCCAATTTGCTGATGTCATTTCTCTTTTATCTATATGGGAAAAAAAGCCAACCTATAAATTATAATACAGGCATCGTTTTCATTCTTCCTGCCTTGATCTTTGGGATTTTATTTATTGTAGAATGGATGTTAGTCCATAATTTGGATATAAGCCAACCAATGTTTGGATTGATACAATTCTTAATTTTGGTACCCATTATACTGATTACCAACCGTCGACTTATAGGAGAATATAAAACCTTATTTCTGCATAATTCTTAAAAGGAATTATCTCATAATTATCAGTTTCTGATATAATTCTCTGTCAGCAGTCTGCGTAAGGATTATATAATTTCCTTCATCTAATTGTGATACATCTAACTGAGTGCCATTTGTGAAATTATGCCACTGTCCTTCTAGCTGACCTAAATGATTATATAGGGTCACGTCTAAAGCTTGATTATAATTAACAACGTCTATAGTTATATAATCAGAAGCTGGATTAGGGAATACAGTTAAGTCAAGTTGATTAAAAAGGGTAGGGTTATTGGTGCTGGAAACATCTAGTTCTAATCCTGTCCTGCCTGTTACCATCACCATTTCATTTCCTAAAGTATCAGGTATTATATTTTCAGTAAATTCTATGACTGCTGCCGTGTTGTCTGCATCCACAAATCTAAAAGTAGTAGCAGTCTGTGCTCCACCAAAGCCACCCATTCCAAATAAATCAGAAACATCAAACCAAATTAAAAATCCTAAAACATTTACACCTACCTCTAGCAACACATCTGTCGTATTTTCTTCTCTGACATGTAATACTTCTCTGGACTCATCCATTACATTGACAGTGCCCCAGCCGATGACTTCTTCCTCTCTTGTAAGTTCCGTGGTCACTCTGATACTGTCTATAGAGCCTGGAAGTCCTCCCAGATCTAAGCTATCGATTCCTGGAATCAAGGCGGCATCAAAAGTAAATATGAGATTCACATCATCTGAGTTAACTGTCCCAAATAATAGTGGCGTCTCTCGGATAGTATAATCATTAGATAACTGTAAAGAAGCATCTATTTCAAAACCACCAAATCCTCCAGTATTTATACCATTCACTACTATTCTATTTGGCTCTCTTGTAGCGGCTGCATCAAATAGTCCTAGGGTTATAATCATATCAGAATCGGGAAAGGAATCTGCTAAGGTCGTGGTATTGATATCTGTATACGCTTCTATCATTTGTCCACCTAACTCAAACTCATTGAATGTCCAAACAAAGTTTTCTCCCGTTTCTCTGTAAGCCATTATTGTGTCCTCAGGCAAAATCAAGTTGGTATAAACGAGTTCGTCACCGACATCTGGTAAAGTATTAGACTCTACAGTAATTTGCCCAATCGCGACCAAAGAACAAAGCAAGAAGAAAGAAGTCTGAATAAGTCTCATAATATTAAAAGTTACGATGAATGGAAGGACAGGAATTTTTTACAAGTTACTAAAGCTTTTCTAAATTAATATGAACAATACCTATCTGAATAATGATTAACATTGTAGGAGACAATGAAAGGCCCTATTCAAGATATCCAGATACTTAGAATTAACAATAACAAGTCTGCAGAGTCTAGGCCTGATCAGTTGGCTGTAGAAGCGCCCTTGCAGATTCTACTTCATGCGCCATTCCATTCGCCAGCTATAGAAAGAAAGAACATTTCGATTACCATGAGAACGCCTGGCCAAGATTGTGCACTTGCAGTCGGTTTTCTCTATGCAGAAGGAATAATAAATCTGGACACTAAAGTCACAGCCACACAGGAACATGATAATCAGGTATTAGTACAAGCTTTGGATCTCTTACCATTAGATCTGTCCTTACTTGACAGGCATTTCTATACCACCAGCAGTTGTGGTGTATGCGGTAAGACAAGTCTGGAAGCGGTGAGAGCCATATCTATGCCCGATTGGCCTGTGCCTAGTTTTTCTATATCACAATCCCTCATCCTATCCCTACCCACTATGATGAATGCCTCTCAGTCGGCATTCAAAAATACTGGAGGAATGCATGCCGTTGCCCTTTTTGATTTGGATGGAAAACTACTGGATATTGCGGAGGATGTGGGAAGGCATAATGCGATGGATAAGCTTATTGGTTCAGCCCTGATTAATTCAAGACCTAGCTTACCGCTTAATGAACATATATTATTACTCAGTGGTAGAGCAAGTTTTGAGTTGATTCAGAAAGCAGTAATGGCAGGGATTAAAATAGTAGCGGCAGTAGGTGCTCCCTCATCATTGGCTGTGGATCTGGCTGAGGATCACAACATGACGCTAATTGGTTTTCTGAGAGATGATAGATTCAATGTGTACTCAGGAAGAGAACGCCTGCGTCTGAAATAGACTAATTATAATGTAAGCAATGAAAGAAAAATCAAAAGCTGAGACTTCAGAGAAGTTTACCGGACTCAAACTAAAGGCGCCAAAAAATGCAGCAGCAGGTCTGCCCGCTGTTATATCTTCCATGAAGCATATTATTGCAGAGTCCCCAATATCTAAAGGCGTAAAAGTGCTGAACCAACTTAATCAAATGGATGGTATAGACTGTCCTGGTTGTGCATGGCCAGATCCCGATGATGAAAGAAGTGGACTAGGAGAATATTGTGAAAATGGTGCAAAAGCCATCGCTGAAGAAGTAACAAAAAAATCGGTAGATGCGTCTTTTTTTAGTCAGCATTCCGTAGACCAACTGGCGGCAATGTCAGACTATGAATTAGGAAAGCAAGGCCGATTAACAGCACCCATGTACCTTCCGAAAGGGGCTACCCACTATCAACCCATATCATGGGAAGATGCATTCTCACTCATAGGTAAAAATCTCAAAAATCTTGACTCGCCTAATGAAGCCATATTTTATACATCTGGCAGGACAAGCAATGAAGCAGCTTTCCTCTATCAATTATTTGTAAGAGAATTTGGGACCAACAATTTGCCTGACTGCTCTAATATGTGTCATGAAAGTAGTGGGGTAGCGCTAGGAGAAACACTGGGGATAGGTAAAGGGTCAGTAAAATTAGAAGACTTTTATTCTGCGGAAGTGATCATGATATTGGGTCAGAATCCAGGGACCAATCACCCAAGGATGCTTTCTGCACTAGAAAAGGCAAAGAAAAATGGTGCCAGTATTATTGCGATAAATCCGCTAAAGGAAGCTGGCCTTATCAGTTTCAAGCATCCGCAAAAAATCAAAGGGTTGCTAGGGAGTGGGAGTCAACTGACTGATCATTACCTCCAAGTTAGAGTGAATGCTGATCTGCCTTTACTCCAATCATTCAATGCCTTGTTACTTCAGATGCATAAGGAAAGAGGCGGTGTGCTAGATGAACAATTTATCGGTGATAAGACATCCGGTTATGAAGATTATGCCAAGCACCTGGAGACACTTGATATAGATAATCTAATCGCCTGTACAGGAATATCCAAAGAGCAGATAGAACTGGTGGCAGACTTGCTATCTAGAAAATCCAAGATTATTATCTGCTGGGCGATGGGCTTAACGCAGCACAAGAATGCGGTCGCCACGATAAAGGAGGTGGTCAATTTACTTCTACTCAAGGGAAGTATAGGTAAGCCAGGCGCAGGGACTTGTCCAGTTCGTGGACATAGTAACGTGCAAGGAGATAGGACGATGGGTATTCACGAGAAACCACCCCAAAGATTGCTGAAAGCCATAGAAGAAGTATTCGGATTCAATCCGCCTCAAGCGCATGGCTATGATGTCGTTCACGCCATCAAAGCGATGCATAGTGGAAAAGGAAAAGTGTTTTTTGGAATGGGAGGTAATTTTATCTCAGCAACGCCAGATACGCTTTATACGGCAGAGGCACTTTCTCGGTGTGATTTGACGGTACAAGTATCTACTAAACTTAATCGCTCACATTTGGTGCATGGAGAGGAAGCGCTGATTCTGCCTTGTCTGGGTCGGACGGATAAAGATATGATTGGTGATGAATTACAAATCGTCAGTGTAGAAAATTCTATGGGAATAGTGCATAGCTCCAAAGGAAGTCTAACACCAGTTTCGGACCTCCTACTTAGTGAGCCTGAAATAGTTTGCCGCTTAGCGAAGGCGACCATGCAAAACAGTGTTGTAGACTGGGATGGCTATTCTCAGTCCTATGACAGCATCAGAGATGATATAGAAAAAACGATCCCTGGCTTTCAGGATTATAATAAGCGAGTCAGAAACCCAGGTGGATTTTATCTCCCTAATGTAGCCAGAGAACAATCTTTTCACCCCACTTCAGGCAGAGCTATCTTTACTGTGTCAGATTATAGTCACCTCTCACTTAAGGAAGAAGAGTATCTAATGACAACAATTAGAAGCCACGACCAGTTCAATACGACTATCTATGGATTAGATGATAGGTATAGAGGAATATATAATGAGAGAAGGGTAGTGATGATGAATCGTAAGGATATGAAATCTAATGGATTTGCGGAGAAGGAGATTGTAGATTTATTTAATTATGATGAAGATATAGAACGTCGTGCACCCAAGTTTCTAGTGGTGCCTTATGACATACCCAGAGGATGTGTAGCCACTTATTTTCCAGAGGCGAATGTCCTTGTTCCTATTAATAGCACAGCAGACAAAAGCAATACCCCGAACTCTAAATCTGTTATCATTCGAATCAGAAAAGCGTCACAAATTAGTTAGACCCTAGCTTTTAATGACGCCTAAGTTGCAAAAGCATTCCGCGATCTAGTCATTGGTATGGAATTCGGAATAGGATGCCATGTTAACTTAAGTCCTATGATTAGAATATTATTTTTAGTAATGGCGATTGCCTTCGTGATGGGAATAGCCTTCGTTAGTTGTGTTGATATAGATGAGACACCAGAGATGGAATTGGATATACGAGAGGAACTAACAGAAAATCCTTTGCTTGGCACATGGTTTTCTGTGACCAGAGAAATGGATGGATGTATAAATCCTTCTATGAATATCACACAAATATTTCATCCTATAGAATGCACCAATAACGAAAAACCTGAGTGTCAATATCAGGAAATTGAATTTAGAAAAGGGGTTATTAGGATGAGGAATATCGTTAATTTCCAGGAACAACTAGTGGATGATTATAATGAGATAGAATATGAAATATTTGAAGATATAATCAAACTATGTTTTGGGCGCTCATGTGAAGATTACAACTATACATTGGAAAATAAGCTCTTAAGGATTAACATAGAAAACGATAAGTATGGCTGCTCAGATACATGGGTACTGAGACGTAAGATATAGCTGAGAAACTAGATCCTATTATAACATTTGTAAAAGCACTGCTCTAATTAGAGCGGTGCTTTTCAATTATAGGAGTATCAGTTTTATTTTAATAAAAAAAGCTGCAAACTAGAACACTTTTTGGTGATTGACCATTGTTATGTTTATAAGTACTTTTGATGTTATGAATGAAGAGATGGCTTCGGTATTGGTTAAGGAAGCAGAGGCAACGATACCTACGGACTGGGGAAAGTTTAGAATGATAGCCTTCAAATCAGATGTCTCTGATTATGATCCGGAATTGGCGATGGTGCATCCTGAGATGGATATTACAAAACCAGTAGATGTCCGTATCCATTCAGAGTGTATAACAGGAGATTTGTTTCATTCCCAAAGATGCGATTGTGGACCACAACTGCATGCTGCCATGAAGCACACCTCTGAGCACAAGGGATTAGTCATATATCTGAGGCAAGAAGGGAGAGGGATTGGTATTATAAATAAGTTGAAAGCTTACAACAAACAAGATGAAGGCTTGGATACCATAGAAGCTAATGAGGTTTTAGGTCTGGCTGTAGATTCAAGAACTTATGAAAAGGTGATACAAATTCTATTGTCCTTAGGAATTTCTCAGATCAGATTACTAACCAACAACCCGGAGAAAATAGCCGCTTTTGAAGGTAGCCCTATTGAGTTAGTAGAACGCATTCCTTTAGAAATCCCGCCACACGAAGGCAATTCTAAATATCTAGAGACCAAGAAGCAATCCATGGGCCATCTGCTCAAACTATAGCCAAACTAGGATAGTTAGAAGGCATTGCCTTACATTTATCCTATGTTGTCTATCCTCATACCCATCTACAACTACAATGTATCACAGCTGGTTCTGGATCTAATAGACCAAGCTAAGGGATTGGAGGTGCCAACAGAAATTATCTGCTATGATGACCACTCAGATACTAATCATGCACTAGCTAATAAATGGTTAGAGGAAACTGATGAGGTGCGGTATCATATTTTGCCAGCTAATGTAGGACGTTCTGCTATTAGAAACCAATTGGCTACAGCGGCAGCCTACCCATACTTACTTTATCTCGATTGTGATTCTGGAATAGTATCAGAAAATTTTCTGAGCCAATACCTCACGCATCTCAATGAGAATAAGATAATCTGTGGTGGACGCAACTATAGCACATCTCCACCCACGGAGTCCAACATGAGACTGCATTGGTTGTATGGTACAAATAAGGAATCCAGACCAATTCAAACCAGACAGGCACACCCAGTCAGATACTTTCACACCAATAATTTTATAATCCCTAAACGAGCTTTCGAGCAAATTTCATTTGACGAGACGATTCAGTCTTATGGATATGAAGATTTATTATTTGCAGAAGTGGCTACCGGCGTAGGTCTATCTGTAGTCCATATAGATAATCCAGTAAGGCATATGGAGTTACAAAATG
>CAZIMH010000053.1:0-13387 GCA_964540155.1 uncultured Saprospiraceae bacterium | reverse complement strand
CGAACTGGTGTACAAGGTTTTGCAGACCTCTGCCTAGCCACTCGGCCACGCGACCGTATTAATTACGGACCGCAAATATATATCAAAAATAATGCTAATGTTGCGTTACAACCTTAGAATTCCATTCCTATCTAACGACTAGAATTTTGGCCACATTAGAGTCTATATCTGACAATTGGTCAACCGAAGAACTGAATACAAGATATACCCCATTAGCTACCTCGTTACCATGGAAGTCTCTCCCATCCCAAATAGCTTGTCCTCCTAAGGCTCTGGTCTTGAAGACCAGGTGACCATCTATATCTGTGATTCTTACTTCTGCATCCGTTGCCAACCCTCTGATAGCAATAGGCCCAGTGTGGTCCGCTCTCACTGGATTAGGAAAGGCGAATACATTGTTTTCGTGTACATCCCTTGATCCTGTGGTCTCAGTTCGTATAGACTGTAGCCCTTGGTCTGTCCCTATGTACATTATTCCTGTCACTGGGTCATAATCCA
The DNA here is from genome assembly GCA_964540155.1 of uncultured Saprospiraceae bacterium. Taxonomy (GTDB): domain Bacteria; phylum Bacteroidota; class Bacteroidia; order Chitinophagales; family Saprospiraceae; genus RFSX01. The sequence continues at coordinate 12,889 of CAZIMH010000053.1, read as the reverse complement.
TATCTCTAATGGTGTTATCAAAAAGGGGGCTGTTCCGGGTATTGAACCTCATGACTTCATCTTCTCCGTCAGGAGACTGAACAAATATGCCATTTCTAGTGCCAAACCACTTTCTGTCTGCGCCATCTACAGCTATAGAAAGAACATCTTCGGATTCCAATAAGAAAGCCGTAATTCCATCCACCTGTACTCTTCTTCTATTACCCTCACAGTTTTCTTCCAGTGCTGATCCGCCACACTCAAACACGACTGCCCCTGCGCCTGTACCCACCCAGACGGAGCCACTTCTGTCTACCTTGACTGTATTGACTGAATTGGATGGGATTTCAGAATTTCCTTGATTGAGAAATCGCTGTCTGTCATCACTGGCATCTGACAATTCAGCGCCTTTATCATATATGAGTAAGCCACCCGGTGTACCTCCGACGGCGACCCATACGATCCCCTGATTGTCTACATCTAAATCTGTGAGAAACAAGGCATCACTCCGATCTAATCTGAATGAAAACGACTCGCCTGCTTCGTTAAATGCACACAGTGGTTCGGCAGCACCGAAGTTAGATACCCAAAGTGTGTTATCATTATCAAATCCAAGTCCCGATATTCTTACACGTGGGTCTCCTATTTGGAATTGTAAAGCACTATTGGTCTCATTATATAAAACATCAAAGGTTTGCGTCTCTAAATCATATTGTGCAAGCCCAGCCCAGAAGGAACCAAAATATGCCTTATCACCAGCGGGGCTTCCAGCTACTTGAAACATCTGTATAATTTCGTTATCCCTGATGAATGGAAAGTTATTTTCTTCGAAATTTGTCCAGCTGCCATCTTCCAAAAAATAGACGCCGTTACGGCCAAACTCATCTCCAAAGTTATCCCTAATGCCGCCTGAAGCCACATACACTCTTCCGTCTGCTACGTCTATGTCACTCAGTTCCGCATCAAATGGACTATTCACCGTAATAGGCACACAGGGGCCTTGGCGTGACTCCAGATAGGATATGTTTTTCCAAAAATCAGAAAAATAGATACGACCCTGATCATCTATGACAGCATCGATTACATTTCTAATACAAGACGTGATGACGTCTAAATTCTCTTCATTTTCGTCCAGAAAAGCTAAGGCACCTCGACCACCAGCACCATTTCTAGCATAGGAGCCAATCATCGTACCTTCTGGTGCTTCCTTTATGAATAGTAGTTCGAAATTATCAAACGTGTTCTCATATATTACTGAATAATTACCGTCGCCATTGTCCACATAGGCCTCCTCTTTCAGACAGATATATGTCTTATTATCTATCATTAGAACATCTTTGGCTACGTAATTCTCAGGTAAGCCTTGTTCTGACTCTACCCGTGACCATGCTGGAAAGAAGCCTGGCGTATTCGTCGTGTTGAGGTCAAGTGTATACGTACCTACTTGCTCTGCATTGGGGTTATCTAAGGCGATAACTAATTCACTACCAGACCCGTCTACTTTGGATATCCTCTGAGCAATATTCATCGTGAATCCAAACTCAAGCGCTTGAAGGTCATACTCCACTAAGCCAAATCCTAAGGCCATATACAATTTCTGTCCATCACGTATATACATATCATATATGAGCTTATCTCCCTGTATATCAGTCCTGTCGCTAATATCCCTGACTGTGATAATCTCATCACTTCTCACTATATCCACCGTACTATTCCTGTAAGCAATAATCAATTGTTCGTTCACTTCATCAAATAATATTTGCTGGATACCGGTTTCAGACAATCCTTCTATTCGGGTAAGAAAATCCACTGTCAACTCTTCTTTGTCCAGAATCATTATGGATTCCAAAGTCGCATAGAACACCTGATCAGCACTCTGAGTCACCATTGTCGTCTGGAAGTAAGGAAGATGAGACTGCCATTGTCCTATGGCTAAGTTAGATTGTGTGTCAGCTTCATGACTTAGCAGGCACAGCAGAGATATAATAGAGAGCAGGGTCTTTTTCATGATATAGACATCTTGCAACGGTACTTATTAATTGTATTGCGGTATATAAACGGTAATTAACAATAATTATTGATTAGTCACGCGACTTCAGCTACTCATAAGTCGCTGATAAATCGGATTATCTTCTAGATACTTATATACTGGGTCTGGCACAAGGTATTGGATAGACTTTTTTTCTTTGATTAATTGGCGAATATATGAGGATGATATAGAGAGTAAAGGCGCTTCACAGACTGTAATAGAAGGATGGCTTTCGAGCTCTGGCACCTCATAAGTTGGCCGCTTGTAGACATAAATCTTGTAATGCATTAAGATTTGCTCGTAGTTCTTCCATTTGTGAAAGGTCGCTAGGTTATCGCCTCCCATAATCAGTGAAAAATTATGTTGAGGATACTTCTCAGTCACATAGGCTAAGGTGTCTACTGTGTAGGAAGGTTGAGTCAGTTTGAATTCTATACTGGATGACTTAAGTAAATCATTATCTTCTATGGCTAGATTGACCATATGTAATCGGTCATAATTGTCTGCCAGTGTTTTTTTCTTCTTATGAGGATTATGTGGTGTGACGACTATCCATATCTGATCCATATCCGTATGCTGGACCATATAGTTAGCTATAATAAGATGGCCTACATGTATAGGATTAAAAGATCCAAAATAGAGACCTATCTTCATTGGCTTATCTGAATTCTGGTAATAAGAGGACTAGTGACTCATCATAACTGGCATCACTAGCATCATCAGTTCTGCGCCTTCCTCTTGTTCTGATGGTAATAATATCCCTGCCTTATTAGAAGCTGACAATTCCAATATTATCTCATCAGTAGAGATGATACCTAACATTTCTACTAGGAACTTCGCATTAAATCCTATGCTGATGTCATCCCCTTTATAGCTGCAACCGACTTGTTCTGTGGCTTCATTAGAAAAGTCCAAATCCTGGGCAGATATGGTCATACCATCATCCACTATGGTCAGAAGTACCTGATTTGTCGTCTTGTTAGAGTAAATGACAATACGTCTTAGTGAGCTCTGGAAGTCCGCTCTGTTGACGGTAACTATCTTATTATTATTGACAGGTATGACAGAATTATAATCTGGATACTTAGCGTCAATCAGTCTGCTGATGACAAGTGTATCGCCACATCTCATAAAGATGTTTTTGTTGTTGTAAGAGATACTGGCTGCCTCATCATCCATGGTGCTGATTGCATTCTTGAAGAGGTTAAGCCCTTTCCTTGGAATGATTATAGAGTCAGATAGCTCCGTATTGATACCGCCAACCGTGTACTTTACCAGCTTATGTGCATCAGTGGCTACAAAGATGACCTTGTTAAAATCGATTTGCATAAGTACACCAGTCATCGCTAGTCTGAGTTCATCGTCACTGGCTGCAAATACGGTATTGTTTATGGCTTTTATAAATGGGTCTACTAATAGGTCTAGGGTATTGACATTCTCATCTGATGGGATATCAGGAAAATCCTCATGGCTATCGCCTGCCAACTTATATACCCCATAAGCTGATTTGAGCTTAATCCCATTGCTTTTGCTATCTACTTCAAAACTGAGCGACTGGTCTGGTAAGGCCTTCAATGTCTCCAAGAGTATCTTTGCTGGAATAGCGACCTTTCCATCCTTTTTTCCAGTAACTTCCAGACTGGAAATAATGGTAACTTCCAGATTAGTCGCGGATAGGGTCAATTCATTTCCTGCTAATTCGAAAAGGACATCCTCTAAAATAGGCATCACCGGTTTAGAGCCTATAGCACCATTAGCTACTTGGAGCTTTTTCAGTAATTCACTGGACGAGACTTGAAAAACCATTATGAGGATTTATTGTTTGCAAAAGTTATTATTGCCTTTGGATATTTGTTCCAAGAATGCAAAATACCGAAATCGCACCAAAGATAATGATAGACAGACAGAAGGGACCGAAAATACACACTGAATTTGACCTCTCATTGACAGGTGTACATGCCAGCCAGCTAGAGAATGGGGTGGATTTTTATGAAGTTAAATCCGGCACTCAGAAGATAATAAAGGTAGAACTGGTCTTCAGGACAGGCCGTATTCACGAAGAACAAAAAGCCATAGCTCGATCTACCTTAAGCCTTATAAGAGAAGGTTCTACAAGACATAGCGCAGAAGAATTGGCCTATAACTATGATTTCTATGGCGCCAATGTCAAAGCTTCCTGTAATATGGAATATGCCTCCATAAGCCTGGTAGTGGTCGAACGATATTTCCAAGACGTCTGGCCAATCTGGCTACATATGGTTTTTTATCCTTCTTTTTCTGAGGAAGAGATATCTAAATACGCTAGCGTACACAGTCAGCGATTGTCCAATCAGCTGTCAAAAAATGATGTGTTATCCTATCGATTGCTTACAGAACACTTGTTCGGGGAGTCGCATCCCTATGGTTATAATACAGAGCCAGAGGACATTTCAAATATCACTAGGGATAATATCCTCCATTTCTACAACAAAAACCTAGGTCTGGACAATGCTTTTTTACTAATCAGTGGGCAATACAGTGAGAAAACCAAATCCACGGTGATAGAACAAGTGGGCAGTATTCAAAGAGTCTGCCAGCATCCTACCGTAAAGTTTGAAAGAAAAGAGCACAATCCTAAGATATTAAACATCTCAACTCAGAACGACATTCAGACCTCTATAAAGACCGGCAAACTGCTCTTTAAGAGAAATCACCCTCACTACAGTGGTATGAAGTTTTTGACCATGGTGCTCGGTGGCTACTTTGGATCAAGGCTTATGAGCAATATCAGAGAAGAAAAGGGCTATACCTATGGCATCTATGCTTCTATGCATGGGTGGAAGGAGGATGGTTTTTTCTATATCAGTGCAGATGTAGATAATCAGTTTAGGGAACCTACCCTGGCTGAAATCAATAAAGAGCTGACTGAGCTCAGAACTAATTTGATTCCTGAAGAGGAATTAGAGATGGTGAGAAGTTATATTCTGGGACAAACTTTGCACCTTTTAGATGGCCCCTTCGCCAAGATTCAACTCATTAAAAATCTTAGCTGCTACAATTCGGATGTTTCAGATTACAACAATCATGTACAGGACATCAAGACAATCACCGCTGAGCAGCTCCTTGAATTTGCTCGTCAGTACTTGGCCCCTGACTCATTTTCAACCGTCTTGGCGGGTCAGTTTTGATGGCATTTAAAAATAGGTGAATAGGCTATCGCGGTTATGGCAGGTCATGATAATTGTACATTTTGATATTTTCAGATGGTATTTCTCGTAAAATATTGATTTGCATAGCGCTTGCCATAATTGGAAATCTCAAATACATTATACTGACTAGCAAGGGTATATAGATATAAATAATAACAGATGTCTATCGCACAATACCATTTGAGAGATTTTAGGTGTGTTAATAGTGCAGAGAATCGCGTGTATCCCTCAGATTATCAAGGATTTATCATTATTATTGTGCTCCTTCTCAAGAATTTTTCTTTTTTGAGAAAGTTCGAAAAAACCAACCTCTTTTACTGCAAAATTACCCATGTTCTGACCTTAATAAGTAAGGTATAGTATTTGATTTATGTTTAAGACTTAACTTTTTTCATTCTTATATTTTAAATGGGTTTATTTAAATTTTTTCGTCAGGAGTTAGCCGTTGATTTAGGAACTGCAAATACACTCATCATCCAAGATGGTGAAGTTGTCGTGGATGAACCATCAATAGTCGCTATAGATAGAAAGACCAATGAAATTTTGGCAGTAGGTCGGGCTGCAATGTTGATGCACGAAAAAACCCACACCAATCTGGAAACCATCAGACCCCTAAAGGATGGTGTTATTGCTGATTTCCAAGCAGCAGAAAGTTTGATTCACGGTTTGATAGGCATGATAGGAGAAAAGAAAAAATTCTTCTCCCACCTGAAAATGGTGATTTGTATCCCTTCTGGAATTACAGAAGTGGAGAAAAGAGCTGTATTTGATTCGGCAGACCATGTGGACTCAAAAGAGACTTACTTGATTCATGAGCCAATGGCTGCGGCCTTGGGTATTGGATTGGATGTGGAAGCGGCCCAAGGGAATATGATAGTAGACATCGGCGGGGGTACCACAGAGATCGCTGTCATAGCCTTATCGGGAATAATTACAGATCAATCTATAAGAATAGCGGGAGATGAGTTTACAAGAGACATTGTAAACTTTATGAAAAGAAAACATAATCTACTCATCGGTGAACGAACGGCAGAGATGATTAAAATAAAAATTGGTTCTGCACTAGAACATCTTTCTAATCCTCCTGAAAAATTGGGAGTAAGCGGACGAGATTTACTCACTGGGATCCCTAAGCAAGTAGATGTAGGTTATGTGGAGGTTGCTGAAGCCTTAGATAAGTCTGTGTCCAAAATAGAAGATGCTGTACTCAGAGCTCTAGAAGATACGCCGCCTGAATTAGCTTCAGATATCTATACAAATGGGATATACCTTACGGGAGGGGGTGCTTTGCTTCGAGGCCTAGATGAAAGACTCTCTCACAAGACAAAACTGTCTGTCCATGTAGCTGAAGACCCACTAAAGGCCGTCGTAAGGGGAACTGGGTTAGCTCTAAAGAATACTGATAGATTTAAATTCCTGATGGACAGACAATCATTGTAAACGCTAAAGCTGACATATGCAGAATCTTATATTTCTCATATTCAGATATAGTGCACTGATTGTATTCCTGACGCTTCAATTCGTCAGCTTTTATCTTATTATCTCATATAATCAGAGTCAAAAAGAAATATGGGCTAATTCTTCTTCTTTGTTTGCAGGTAAAATTCATTCCCAAGTTCAGCAATTTGAAAATTTCTTTAGCCAAAAAGAATTGAATGATAGCTTACTAACCGAAAACGCTAAACTTCTACAGACCATCATTAACTACAGAGTATTCTCTGAGGAGAACAGCTTTCAAGGATATGAGTTAGGGTCAGATACGACAGCTCAGTCATATTCACTTATTCCTGCCAGAGTATGCTCCAAGACAATCAATTTAAGAAATAACTTTATCACGCTGTGCGCAGGAAAAGATGAGGGCATAGACATAGGGATGGGAGTGGTCTCCAAGGATGGTGTGGTAGGAATAGTAAAGAATGTCAGTGATCACTTCTCTACAGTCATGTTAATCCTAAATAGTCAAAGTCGTATCAGTGCTATGATCAAAAACAAAGGTCATCATGGCAATCTCTTATGGTCTTCTTCGGATATCCGCCAAATGAAACTGACCAATGTACCCAAGCATGTCTCATTAAGTGTCGGTGACACTGTCGTGACCAGTGGGTATAGCATATCATTTCCACCACATATACAAATAGGTGAAGTAAGCGACTTTAAAATTTTAGGGGGAAATAATAACTTTGACATAGACGTCACACTTAACTATGACTTATCACAAACCAGGTCTGTATATGTCATCAAATATGATAAGATGATTCAGAAGGACAGTATCCTTACCTATCATAATGAATAGTCTCGTTAGTAGAAATATCATCAGGGCTGTCTTTGTTCTATTCATACAACTGGTCCTACTCAAAAGAATTAATATTACCATAGGTGATTTCAATTACATTCATCTGACCATCTACCCTGTTATCATTCTCTTATTACCTTATAGCTTACCAAGACCGCTGACCATCTTAATTGCTTTTTTGATAGGGCTATTTGTGGACATTTTCTATGATTCACTAGGCGTGCATGCTGGAGCCTGTACGATGGTCGCCTTTGCACGCTATTACATACTCGCATTTATTGCACCTACAAACGGTTACAAAAATCCAGCACTTACTTCTTACCAGTATGGTGTTTCTTGGCTATTGTCTTATTTAGCATTATTCCTATTTATTCATCTATTTACTTTGTATAGTTTGGAGGCTTTTTCCTTCGTATATATCACAGAAATTGCTCTGAGGACAATATTCAGTTTCATGGCTTCATTATTCTTAGTGATGATTGGTTACCTCATCTTTAATCCTAAGTACTAGTATGAATTTGGATGGCAGACAAATGGCGATTCTCATTGTGTTTTCTCTCGGTGCACTGCTACTGATATACAAGTCTGCTGACCTACAGATCCTAGATAGCTCTTACAAAAAACTGGCAGAAAAAACCGTCCTCGACAAACAGACAAGGTATCCATCTAGAGGAAATATCTATGATAGAAATAATGAGTTGCTTACCTACAACAAGCCCATTTATGATCTAGAGATGATATATAACAACATAGACAAGGACATGGATACAACCCTGTTCTGCGAATTGTTGGAAATAGATAAATCCACTTTTATAGAGAACACTAATAAAAATTGGAAAGATAAGCGATTCCATAAGTCCATACCCACAACTTTCCTCTCTAAGATTGGCCCCATCAAATACTCCAGTTTCCAGGAACAACTTTTCCGTTTTCCAGGCTTCTATCCGGTCAACAGAAATATAAGAGCCTACCCCCATGAGTCTGCCCCTCACCTGTTAGGCTACTTAGGAGAAGTAGATCTGAATCTAATTAGAAAAGAAAATTCAGGATATAGCAGAGGTGACTTTATGGGTAAAACTGGATTAGAAAAAATGTATGAGGAGAACCTTAGAGGTGAGAAGGGAGTTAAATTTTTACTTAGAAATAACCTGGGAAGTGAAGTGGCCTCATACAATGATGGAAATTTGGATTCCTTATCCAAAGAAGGGCTGGATCTCTATTCGACAATTGACTTGGAATTACAAGAGTATTGTGAAGCACTGATGACGAACAAGCGAGGAAGTATCGTCGCCATAGAGCCTTCTACTGGGGAGATTCTATCGTTGGTTTCCAGTCCTGGTTATGACCCCAATCTGCTCAACTTAGATGAAGATAGAGGCAAAGCTTTCAAAAAATTAATCAGCGACAAACAGCAAAAGCCTTTGCTTAATAGGTCCATCGCAGCCACCTATCCTCCTGGCTCCATATTCAAGCCTATTCTCTCCCTCATTTCATTTCAAGAGGGCACTTTCAGTCCTTACAGAAAAGTACCTTGCTATGGACAATATGAATACCGAACCTTCAGCTTTGGCTGTCACCGACACACCCCCTGTGACAATGTGAAGTCAGCCATTATGCACAGCTGCAATAGCTACTTCTTTGAGATGGTAAGGAAGCTCATAGAAAAAGAAGGATATAGCAATCCTGAAATTGGACTTAATATAATGAGGAGTCACCTGCATGATTTTGGACTAGGCAGACCGCTGGGGATAGACTTGCCCGGAGAAAAATCAGGTTTTGTGCCTACACCTGATTATTATGATGGCTTGTATAGAAATGCAGGTGCCAACTGGCGATCTACTTATATAATGTCTATCGGCATAGGACAAGGAGAATTAGATTTGACTACTGTACAGATGGCCAATCTTGCCTGTATCCTAGCTAACAGAGGTTATTTTATTACACCACACCTTATCAAAGGATTCAGTGATGATAAGTTGTCTCTCAAATCAGAATTCAAAGTGCAAAGACATGTAAGGATAGACAAAGAACATTTCGAACCCGTGATAGAAGGTATGAGATGGACAATTCTTTATGGCACAGGCAGTCGTGCTAATACGGCTGGCATTTCTATATGTGGAAAAACAGGAACATCCCAAAATCCTCATGGAGATGACCACTCCGTATTCTACGCTTTTGCGCCAAAGGATGATCCCAAAATAGCCTTGGCTGTCTATGTGGAAAATGCTGGGTTTGGAGGAGATATCGCTGCCCCAATAGCTGGTCTAGTTATAGAAAAATATATAAAGGGAGAAGTGCGCAGGCCACTTCTGGAAAAACAGATGATAGAGATAGATCTAATATCTAAGGATTTACCACCAGTCACTGAGGTGCTGCCAAATGACAAACCCAAGGCGGTAGAAGAATCTTCTAAAAACGAGTAATACGTTAACTTCGCATTTTTTACTTTAAAAAATTATATGAAGCTTTCTGCAATTGTAGCTGCAAGTAACAATCTCGCAATAGGCGTTAATAATGACTTACCCTGGCACTTACCTAACGATCTGAAATTTTTCAAGAATACGACAAAGGGTCACCATGTACTGATGGGTAGAAAAAGCTTCGAGTCCATAGGAAGGCCGCTCCCCGGTCGCACCAATATTGTCATCACCAGAAATAAATCTTTCTACCATAGCGGCGTCATTACTTGTCACTCTATAGTAGATGGCATCGCTGTGGCTCAAAATGCTGGCGTCAAGGAATTATTTATCTTAGGAGGAAGCAATATTTACTTCCAGACTCAAGACTTGTGGCACACTTTGTACCTAACTAAAGTCGATACACATATAGAGGACGCGACGGCATTCTTTCCTTCACTAGATTTTTCGGAATGGGAATTGGTCAGTGAAGAAAAACATTTGGCAGATGAAAAAAACATCTTTGACCATACTTTTTGTGTGTATAGAAAAAATGGAAAAAGTTAATTACATACCTAATGGAACATCTGACTCTAGCCAAAACAAATGAAAAAAGCATCTAATAGATAAAACGCCTATTTTTCTATATTAGAATAAACAACCATGAAGACATACCTCCTCCTTACCATTATTTTTGTATCAAATATTGTAATCGCTCAATCATTCCAAGATTATTATGTTATCGCTGGAACTCATATTGAAAAAGGAGAATTTGATAAAGCAATCCACAACTACCAAAAAGAAGTAGAACTCAGACCGGACAACTTGTATGCGTGGTTTGACCTAGGTTACTATCAAGCCTATCTAGGCCATTCAGAGGATGCCATTCAGAGTTTTAGCAAAGTCTTGGAATTAGAACCTGCCTCATATGGCGCTTTACTATATAGAGCCATCTGTTATAGACATCTCATAAGATATGAAGAAGCAATAATGGACTTTGACAGTTGTATTGCTTTAGATTGGAAGGAAGGAGAAGCCTATTTCCAAAGAGGGATTGCTTATGAATATTCCCGCCAATATGACAAAGCGTGTGAAGACTTGTCTACTGCCGATGACAAAGGGGTAAAAGATGCTAAGAGACTTATTGCCGTGGTCTGTAATGAAGATAGAGATGGGAACTATTCTAACATTCTAGAACTTACTCAAAATGCCTCTAATGAGAGCTATGGTTATTCTTGTGAAAACCCAATAAAAGTTGGAACAGGACTGTATGGTGGACCATCTAACCAAAGAGACTATTTAAATCTACTAAGGGATAACCAGGGCAACACAATCGAATATGAAAGAAAGGGCAGCCATTGTGCTTATAAATCAGAATTTGCCCCGTTTGGAGATGCAGCAATGGTAGATATGTATGCCATCTATTTTAATAATGCAGCTGGAGAACAAGATTCCACTTACTTATATATATCTTTCTATGATTACGAACAACCGAAAATACCTGTAGGCTTCAAATCAAGTAATAAATATTAATCCCATTTATCATGAAAGAAGACTTCCTCCACTACATATGGAAGACCAAAAGAATCTCGCAAAACAACCTACAGACTACTGACAATGAACCACTCCAAATTATTCAGTTTGGTCATCATAATCATGACGCCGGCCCTGACTTTTTCAATGGTAGAATCAAGATAGGAGACACTATCTGGTCTGGCCATATAGAAATCCATATCAATGCTTCTGACTGGAACAACCATAAACACCAGCATGATCCTGCTTACAGTAACGTCATCCTGCATGTGGTACAAAATCATGATAAAGATATTTTCAATCACAAGGGCCAGAAAATACCTACCCTCGTGCTAGCAGGACTATATGATGAAAATCTCAACGATAGATATAACAACTTGTTGGCGTCAGAAAATTGGATTCCTTGTCATGATTTATTGCCAAAAACAGACTTATCCAAATTTCCATTTTTTCTGGAAAGAAAATTGACAGATAGGCTTATACGCAAGCATCAGGATATGATGACCATGTTAGAAAATAAAAAGAATAACTGGGAAGAAGTGCTCTATGCTACGATGCTGCGCTATATGGGTCATCGTAGTAATAATGAGGCTTTCGAAAATCTAGCGAGCCGATGTCCACATAAGTTACTAATTAAGCAGGGCGAAAATCTACAACAGAAAGAAAGCATACTGTTCGGACAAGCAGGCTTACTGCAAAGTGCAGATGAATATTTCTCTGCGCTTACCACAACTTATAATCACCTCCAGCACAAGTATGAGCTACAACCCATGCATGGTGTGGAGTGGAAGTTTTCAAGAATGCGTCCCGCCAGTTTCCCCACCTTGCGTATCGCCCAGATAGCTGCACTCTATCATAAGACCCCTCAGCTATTTCAAGGCATCATCAATCAACCACAAACCAATTTTCTCCGTGGGACCTTAGATATAACCCCTAGTCTCTATTGGAACACCCATTATATTCCAGGCAAAGTTACAGACCCTAAACCCAAGCCCATCGGCGCCATGACCAAAGATATCATCTTGATTAATGTGTATGCCCCACTCATCTTTACCTACGGCCAGAAAACAGGAAATCAAGATTTAAAAGACCGCGCCTTGGATATTTTAGCTGACATCCCATCAGAAAACAACAACATTATAAGAAAGTGGCGATCTTTGGGTATTAAAGCTGATAGTGCCGCGCAAAGTCAGGCATTACTAGAACTTAAAACTGAAATGTGCAACAATTCACGGTGTCTGGATTGTTTTATAGGTCAACAGATTATTCAAGCATAGAATAAAGTGAAAAGAAATCCGATAGCACGTATTTTACTATTCCCTTTTAGTTTGCTCTATGGAGCCTTAATCTCCTTGCGTAACCTATTCTATGAAATGAAGCTTCTACGGTCTACGAGCTTCAGTGTACCTGTCATCAATGTAGGCAATCTATCTATGGGTGGGACAGGCAAAACCCCGCATATAGAACAACT
>CAZIMH010000052.1:0-13440 GCA_964540155.1 uncultured Saprospiraceae bacterium | reverse complement strand
GGACGAACTCTACGGTCAGGAAAGCCATGATATATGGCGGTATAAAATTGGATATTATGAGCCTATCTATCTTCTTCATTACTTGATTATAGCCAAAGTCATCCCATTTAAGGATTAATAGTCACTATCTTTGTAAATATATACTCTTTAGTGTAACAATATTAACAACGTTCTCGTCAAGAAATTAGTCAATGCAGGTCGAAGAATTCAACAACTTGGTAGCAAAAATGCAAGATAAAATGTATCGTTTGGCACTAAGAGTAGTTAATAGTGAGCAAGAAGCTATGGATGTTGTTCAAGATTCCTTTATCAAAGTATGGCGTAAAAGAGAGCATCTTGCTACAATCGAGAATAAAGAGGCTTATCTTATGACAGTAACTCGTAACATGGGTATCGATAAGTTAAGAGCTCGAAAAATGGAAACTTCAGATATAGATGAGCATTGGGATATCAAGTCCACGTCTCCAAACCCTGAAAGAACATTGGTGGCTAAACAACAGTTAAGTAGAGTAATGGAAATAGTGGATAGTTTACCAGAGAATCATAGAACAGTCATCCATCTAAGGGATATAGAAGGGTATACTTATAAAGAAATAAGCGAGATGACAGGATATAACTTAGAAAAGGTGAAAGTGTATCTACATCGAGCACGGACTAAGCTCAAGCAAAAATTAAAAGGCATTAGATAGTATCATGCATATCGATAACATCATACAGAAATATTGGGAAGGGAATAGTACCCTTGAAGAAGAAGCCCAGATAAAGGCATATCTGATGTCTGATAAGGTAGCTGAAGTACATCAGAATATGGTGTCGCTATTCATGCATAATGAGACATTAGGCCAACAAAACATGCCTACTAGATTGTCGGTAGATGACATCATATCAAGGGCAGACACTCAATCTGGACTTAATGAACAAGCTATTATAGATGAAATTCTAGAAGATTACTGGAAAGGAAACACGAATGATGAAGCTGAAAACCGATTAAGGTCTTATTTATTGTCTGGAGATATTGCGCCAGAGCATCAGTATCTGGTACCACTTTTTGAATATTATAATAAGGCAGCTGATATAAAGTCTCCCTCGGTGTTAAAGGCAAACGATATTTTGGATGCTTCTGATGGAGATCAAAGTTCAGATAATTCATCACCTCCACAGCAATCCTCAAAATCAAGATTGAGGCAGTTGATGCCAAGGGTTGCTTCACTAGCTGCTGTATTTGCCTTGGTATTTGCAGTGGTCTTCCTAATGCCTTCAACTAATGATAATAGTCATACTTATGCAGAATCAGCGGAAGCAGAAGAAGCCTTAGAGGTAACCATGGAGGCCTTAGCTTTCTTAGGTAAGAACTATGAGAAAGGATATGCTCCTATGCAACACTTAAAGCAATTGGAGAAAACAAATGTTTTTAAAATAAATAAAGCTCAATAAGCTAATACATATACAATGAGAACAATATTGGTATTACTCGTAACCACATTTACTTTCTTAAGCCTTAGTGCACAGCAGTCTGCTCTCAATGACTTTTTTGATAAATATGCTGATAACAGTGCATTTACGCAGATAGACATAAGTCCTAAGATGTTTGAGCTCTTTGCTCAGATGGATACAGAAACTGATATGGATGAAGAGACCTTAGACATGATTAAATCATTGAAAGGACTTAAGATTTTGATGACGGAAGAAAACCCTGAAGCTATATACAAAGAATTCACTTCCTCTGTAAAGATGACGGCCTATGAAGAACTGATGACAGTAAGAGATGGTGATTCAGATGTCAAGTTTCTTGTAAAGGACTCAGACGGCGGCAATATAGTTAATGAGTTATTGCTGCTAGTAGGAGGCTCAGACAATTTTGTCTTAATGAGCTTTAGTGGCAAAATTAGATTAGACAAAATTGGTGAACTGGCCCGTAACATCAATGTTTCAGGTTCAGAGCATTTGGATAAATTAAAGAAATAGATAAAAAGGCTGAGATAATTTCTCAGCCTTTTTTATTTATATGAATTGAGGATCTAATTGATTCCTCATTAAGTCTTCTTGTGTTTCTCTCTTTCTAATTAGATAGTCCTTTCCATTATGAATTAAGACCTCTGGCGGTCTGTATCTAGAATTGTAGTTGGAACTCATACTAAAGCAATAGGCGCCCGCATTTTTAAACATAAGTATATCGTCTTTAGATACTTGGCTAATACGTCTATCAGCACCAAAGGTGTCTGTCTCACAGATGTATCCTACAACAGAGTAGATTTTTCCTTTACCTTCTGGATTAGACACATTAACAATATCATGGAAGGCATTATAGAACATAGGTCTGATAAGATGATTCATGCCAGAGTCTACACCAATAAAAGTCGTAGCCGGCGTTTGTTTGATCACATTGACCTTGACCAGAAAATATCCAGCATTACTTACTAAGTACTTCCCTGGTTCAAATTTCAGTGTTAAGTCACGATTATTATTAGTGCAAAATGTATTGAATTTTTGGCTAAAGGCCTTTCCTAATTCTTCTATGTCAGTTTCTAACCCGCCTTCTTTATATGCCACCTTAAAACCACTCCCAAAATCAACAAACTCTACGGAATCAAACTTGGCAACGACATCCAATATAAGTTCTGCCGCCTTTATGAATATATCTGTATCGAGTATGTCTGAGCCTGTATGAACATGAATGCCATTGACATTGATATTGAAACTTGAGATAATTTTTTCTAAGTGAGGTAACTGGTGGATGGAAATCCCGAATTTGGATCCGATATGTCCTACAGAGATATTCCTATTGCCACCTGCCATCATGTGCGGATTGATTCTAATGCAAATAGGTACATCAGGGTAGGTATCTCCAAAGTATTCGAGCATTTCCAAATTATCCACATTAATGCCCACACCTAACTTGACGGCATCAGCATATTCTTCTTCTGATATATTATTAGGCGTGAATAAGATTTCTGAGGGCAAGAAACCGGCTTCTAATCCGAGCCTTATCTCTTGGATAGAAACACAATCTAGTGAGGTACCTAGAGACTTCATCAGCTTTAAAATAGATATATTGCTTAAGGCTTTACAGGCGTAGTTAATGCCAAGTTTGGGAACATCGAAAGAATTGACAAATCGGTTATAATTTTGCGCTATGGCTGCAGAGTCATAGACATACAGTGGGGCACCATACTTATCTACTAATTCCAGTACTTTTAATCCTTGTATCTCTTCCATAATGTTATTAAAAAAAATTTGGCCTCAAAAGTAGGTACTCAACCTGTATTATTTTAATATTATTGATGCAAGATAAATCAAAGAGAAGCGAATAGATTGATATCTGAAAAGACGATACAAGAGGTTTTTGCAATGGCAAGGGTGGATGAAGTCATACAAGAGTATGTCAATCTGAAGAAGCGAGGCGTCAATATGATAGGACTTTGTCCCTTTCATGATGAGAAGACGCCATCATTTACTGTCTCTCCAAGTAAAAATATATACAAGTGTTTTGGATGTGGAAAGGGAGGCGGACCAGTACAGTTTCTAATGGAGCACGATTCACTCTCCTTCCCTGAATCTATCAGACAGTTAGCTCAGAGATACAATATAAGTATAGAAGAGGATCATAATGTCGATGCAGACCAAGTAGCCGAAAAACGCCGCTTGGAGGAAAGCTACTTTATCATCAATAAGTTTGCTGCAGAATTTTATACTAAGCAATTATTTGAGACACAGGCAGGAAAAGCCATCGCCTTAAGCTACTTTAAAGAACGTGGCTTTTTACAAGCGACCATAGAAAAATTTGAGCTTGGATACTCGTCTGATGAATCAAAAGCGCTGACTACTAAAGCTGCTAGCTTACAGTATAAGGAGGCTTATATGAAGGACTTGGGCCTGACTTCTCAGAAGGGCTATGACTTCTTCAGACACAGAGTTATGTTTCCTATCCATAATGTATCGGGTAAGGTTGTCGCCTTTGCTGGGCGGACATTGAGTACCCAAAAGTCGCAGCCAAAGTATATTAATTCTCCAGAGACTCCCATATATAATAAGCGTAAGACCCTATATGGACTACACCTAGCCAAGTCGGCTATACGCAAAGGAGATAATTGTCTAGTTGTAGAAGGCTATACGGATGTCATCAGCCTGGTCCAGAACGGTGTGGAGAATGTAGTGGCCTCTTCTGGTACGGCATTTACCAGAGAACAGGTCATACTCATTAAGAGATATACTGATAACGTTACCTTCTTATATGACGGCGATGCTGCAGGTATAAAGGCAGCGCTTCGAGGGTTAGATATTGTACTAGAGAATGGAATGAATGTCTCTCTCGTCTTATTGCCAGATGGCGAAGACCCTGACTCTTATGTTCGTAAGTTAGGTAATGCAGACTTCGAGGAATTCTTGAGCAAGAATGCTACAGATTTTATTTTCTTCAAAATGAACTTACTCATGGAAGAGGCAGGTAATGACCCTGTCAAGCGCTCTGCTATGATTAAGGACATTATAAGTAGTGTGGCTAGACTCCGAGACCCCATTAAGAGGAGTCTTTATATTCGTCAATGTTCTCAGTCATTAGCAATCGAGGAATCCATCCTTGTGAAGGAAGTTAATAAGCAGATTAGAAATCAAATCAAACAGAATCAATTAGAAAAAAAGCGGGAGGAGCGAATGGCTCAAATTAGAATGGTAAATAACAATGAAGGACCTCCGACCTCCAGTCCCTTCCCTTCCGAGCCTCCACCAAATGTGGCTGGCGGTGAATATCATGAGCTTGATTATTATCCTGAAGAAAGAGTCGCACACAGACAGTCAGATTTTCAAGTTCCGCAGCATGATTACCAAGAGCTTGATTTAGCAAGAATTGTGATTTCATATGGGGATAAAATGATTACACAAGACGATGGAGAAGACATGTCAGTTGCCGAATTTGTCTATACTAATATCAATGTGGTCTTCCAGTATTTTGATAACCCCATTTGCCAAAAGATTATAGAAGAAGGATTTAAATATGTGGAGTCGGAACAGCATCATGTGGACATCTCTCAGTACTTTATAAATCATTCTGATACTACGGTTTCAGAATTTGCAGTAGATAGAATCAGTAGCCCATATGAATTGGCTAACTGGGAGAATATCGGCGTTTATCTTAATCAGAAAATGCCAGACAATAATTATTTAGAGGACAGTCTACAAGCTATCCTACGATTCAAGTTGAAGAAGATATCAAAAGTACTGGATGAGCTGAAAGGAAGAATAAACAATAATGGCGTAGATGAACAAACCAAAGTGACGCTTCTGATGGCATTCAAAAAATTGCAAGAGGAAAAGAAGGCTTTAGCTGAAAAGCTAGGTAATGTAATATTGTGATATTGAACTAACCTTTACTTGTCTCATCTAATAAAAAAAAGACCCTTGCAAAATGCAAAGGCCTTTCTATAATAGTTTTTTTATTCGGATTAAACCGATTTATTTGTGCAGTTCAAATCTGCGTATGCTTTGGACAATCTCTTCTTGAAGCTTAACTCCCCTTCTCTTAGCCACTTCCTCGGATCATAATTCTTTTTGTTTGGCTTCTCCTCTCCTTCTGGATTTCCTATTTGTGTTTGCATATACCCAACTCTAGCCTCATAATAATCTCTGGTCCCTTCCCAGAATGCCCATTGTAGATCAGTGTCTATATTCATTTTTACGGCACCATAGCTGATGGCTTCTTTTATTTCTTGAGGTGTAGAGCCAGACCCACCATGGAATACAAACTTAATAGGCTGATTATCTGATAGGTTAAACTTTTGCTTTACAAAGTCCTGAGAATTTTTTAGGATGATTGGCTTGAGCTCAACATTACCTGGTTTGTATACACCGTGTACATTACCAAAGGCAGCCGCCACGGTAAACCGGTCACTGACAGCTTTGAGTTTTTCGTAAGCATAAGCTACTTCCTCTGGTTGTGTATAAAGTTTAGAACTGTCTACATCTGTATTATCTACGCCATCTTCTTCTCCTCCCGTTACGCCTAATTCCATTTCTAGTGTGATGCCAACCGCATGAAATCTTTTGAGATATTCTACACATATTTCTAGATTCTCCTCTACGCTTTCTTCAGACAAGTCGAGCATGTGAGAAGAATATAACGGGGCACCGAATTTTTCAAAGTGCTTTTCAGATGCTTCAGTAAGACCGCTTATCCAAGGCAATAATTTCTTAGCACAATGGTCTGTGTGTAATATAGTTGTAACACCATAAGCTTCTGCCATTCTGTGCACATGATGAGCGGCGGATATCCCTCCAGCAATTGCGGCAGCTTGGTTTTCGTTGGATAATCCTTTTCCTGCAAAAAATGTAGAACCTCCATTTGAAAGCTGTATGATAATAGGCGAATTAACCTCTTTCGCTGTTTCCAGACAAGCATTGATAGTATTAGTTCCAACTACATTTACAGCTGGAATAGCGTAATCATTTGAATTGGCATGATCTAATAATGCTGTGACCTCGTCACCATGAAGAACCCCTTTTCTAAACTTTGACATATATATTTATTTAGTGAGTATGAGCTTATATAATTTCTTGAGCTGCCAGATATCTCTCAGCATCTAAGGCTGCCATACATCCTGTTCCTGCTGCTGTAACAGCTTGGCGATAAACATTATCTTGTGCATCACCACTTGCAAATACGCCGGGTACTTTTGTTTTGGTATTGTCTGCACCCGTTATTAGATAGCCTGCATCATCCATATCCAACCATCCATCGAAAATGCTTGTATTTGGCTTATGACCAATAGCTACAAAAAATCCAGTAGCCTTAATCGTCGATTCTTCATTGGTCTTATTGTTTTTTACTTTGACACCTTCTACCCCTTCAGTACCTAGCACTTCTACAGTCTCAGTATTCCAATAGACTTCTATATTACTTGTGTTCATTACTCGTTTCTGCATAATCTTAGAAGCTCTCATCTCATCTCTTCTTACCAGCATGTGTACTTTAGGACAAAGCTTAGATAGGTAAGTAGCTTCTTCAGCGGCCGTATCTCCACCACCAACTACAACGACTTCTTGGCCTTTAAAGAAAAAACCATCACAGACTGCACATGCTGATACCCCAAGATTCATTAATCTTTTTTCAGACTCTAGACCGAGCCACTTAGCACTTGCTCCTGTGGAGATAACTACTGTATGGGTTTTGATTTCTTCACCACTCTCGGTAGTCAATACATGAACAGGTCCATCAAAATCTACTTTAGTAATCATTTCTCCTCGAATATCAGTTTCAAACCGCTCCGCTTGCTTACGGAAATCCATCATCATCTCTGGTCCCGTTTTACCATCTGGGTATCCAGGATAATTTTCTACTTCTGTTGTAATCATTAATTGTCCCCCTGGTTCTCTTCCTGTGAACAATAATGGTTTTAAGCCTGCTCTCGCAGCATAGATTGCTGCAGTATAGCCTGCAGGGCCTGATCCAATGATCGTACAATTGCGTATTTCTTCAGACATACTTTTTAAGTAATTTTATTATTGGGTGCAAAAATAAGCTTCTTTTATTTACTTAATCTTAATAAGTTATATGTAACAGAAACTTTGATTTCATCATTTGAGTTGATTACTTTAGAATAAATCTATAGACA
The DNA here is from genome assembly GCA_964540155.1 of uncultured Saprospiraceae bacterium. Classification (GTDB taxonomy): domain Bacteria; phylum Bacteroidota; class Bacteroidia; order Chitinophagales; family Saprospiraceae; genus RFSX01. The sequence continues at coordinate 5,836 of CAZIMH010000052.1, read as the reverse complement.
TGACCTTGCTCTCAGTATCCTTAGTCGCACATGTTCTACTACTTTTACTTTATACAGGTATCCTTAGCCTAGCTTTAGTCAGGAAATCAAGCTTTGGGATAGGCCTAGCCTTATCGCTTATTATGTTAGATACGATGTGGAACTTGAGTATAGGCGGGTGGGATAACGTCTTGCATGTGGGCACAGATTTAATGGGGATAGGGTTAATAAGTCTATTTTTTGTTTGGTGTAAGGAGCATTATGTTAAATTTCTAGTCATTCTTTCTGGGATTGTAGGATTGAGTTGGGTACATGGAACTGAACATATGGCTTGGAGTAACGGTCATCTAGAAGAGACACAGTTGCTTATACAGTTTAAGACAAAGTCTGATCTGGAACATTGGATCAGTGAATATGATAGACCAGAACAAGTCACCTACCCAGCCTTTGAGCCTGAAGATGATAGTTTCTTATTGGATGAGTACATCGCACTGGATTATAGAGGTAATGATGTCAAGGAATTCATGTCTAAGTTGGAATCATCGAAGATTATAGATCACGTAGAATTCAATGAACAAATCACGGTCGCTCCCATTTCAGCAGCTGAAGCACAAGTAGCACCCTATAAATCTAGTCTCAATGACCCCTATGTGTCCAAGCAGCGGATGAAGGGGCCCTATGATTTGGATGATTTCCATAAACTAGCAGATAAACATAAAGCAAATGCGAACGAAGGTCCGGTTGTTATTGCGATTTTAGATACAGGCGTAGACAGTAGACATGAGGATCTTAAGGCCAATTATATATCTACTGCCTCTCGATATGATTCTGATAAAAAAGGACATGGGACCCATTGCGCTGGGATAGCCGCAGCAGTTACTGGTAACAAAATTGGCATAGCGTCCTTAGTTCCGAAGGGTGCGGACATCAAGGTAACTAGCATCAAGGTACTTGGAGATATGGGTGTAGGCACACAGAAGACGATTATTAGAGGTATCATAATTGCGGCTGATAAAGGCTATGATGTGATATCCATGTCTCTAGGAAGTGTATCTTCAGACAGTAAACAGAAAGCATACAATGAAGCTGTTAAGTATGCTAAATCTAAGGGCTGTATAGTAGTGGCTGCGGCAGGTAACTCCAATAGAGATGCTGCAAATTACTCACCTGCTAATTCTAAAGGTGTGATTGCGGTCTCCGCAGTCGACTCTCTACTGAGAAAGGCAAATTTCGCCAATGACATTTCTAATATCGAACAAGGGATTTATGCACCAGGGACGATGGTATTTAGCACCTTTCCAGGTGATGAGTATAAATCTTTCAATGGGACTTCTATGGCAGCACCCCTTGTGTCAGGCCTGATAGCAGTCATGAAATCTTATAAGCGGAATCTTACCGCTGAAGAAGCTTATAATATTATCAATGAATCAGCTCTTACCCAAAAAGGCATTAAGATCATGGACCCTATAAGTACGATGAAATTCTTTTTTGCTAAGACAAGTAAAGTTGACCAAGAATCTGGTCAAGAATGGTCCCCAAGTCAGTGGCAGTATCAATAGTAATATGCGCTTGGCTGTAGATGTGCTCTCGCTTTTTCAATCTGACGGCTACCTCCCGTTCTAATTCTGTAATATTATTTTGCGCTGAATGCAGTGGGCGCTGTTGTTTGTCTTCAAGAATTCTATGGGCCAATGTTTCGGAATCTGCATGAAGGTAGATGACTTGTCCAGTATTCTTAAGCAAGGAAATGTTGTCATTATGGACTGGCAACCCTCCCCCGGTACTTACCACTACCTTTCCTAGCTCTGAGAGCATTCTAATCATTTTAGTCTCATACGTTCTAAACACCTTCTCACCACTTTCTTTGAATATTTGCTCTATGCTGCCTTGCTTCCAATGGCTAATTAGCTCATCAGTATCGTATAATGCGTAGTTTAATCTTTCAGCAAGGAGGCTGCCTATGGTACTCTTACCACTGGCCATATAGCCTATCAAATAAATTCTATCTAGGGAAGGATTACTCAAGCAAGGTTAATTCTTAGAACGTAAATGTATTAGCATTATCAGAATAGTCACGTATTTTTACCAATCTAAAAAAACTATATGCAATACAATATTATTTTTCTGCAACAAGGGACAACACCCGTTATTATCAATATGCTTTTTTTCCTATCGATATTTGCAATAATGTATTTTTTCTTCATTAGACCCTCAGTGAAGAAACAAAAGCAGCAGCAAGCTTTTACAGAAGAACTGTCTAAAGGGAAAGAAGTGGTGACTACAAGTGGCATTATTGGCAGAATCAATAAAATAGAAAACGGGATTGTACATCTGATGGTAGCCGAAAAGACCTATATAAGAGTCGTCAAAGGTGCTATATCGAAAGAGATGACTGAACAATTGGGTTCTAACAAGAAAGAAAGTGTAGGCGTCAGTAGTTAAAGCATATCCCGAATACCAATCAAATAAAAAAGAGGCGAGTACTATTTCAGTATTCGCCTCTTTATGTAAGTATCGTTTTGTTTTACTTTATAATTGAAACATTTCCAGTGGTCGTAAATTCTGTATCATTTACACATGTGACGATCAGGCAGTAGGCATATACATCCGGTGCAAGTGTTTCGCCGTCAAATGTGCCATCCCAGCCCTGGTTTTGACTAGATGTTCTCCAGACTTCTTGTCCCCATCTGTTCAGGATGAAGAATTCCATTTCTTGTATAAACTTACTTCTCACAAATAATAAGTCGTTTACACCATCTTCATTAGGCGAGAATGCTGAAGGAACGAATACATCCTCCTCATTACACTGCGGAGGTAATACCGTAATCTCAGTACTTGTCTCAGATACACATCCTAGTGGCGTTATGCAAGTCAAAGAGAAAGTCGTATTCTCATCTGGTGATACTTCTATAGAAGAACCACTCTCGCCGGTACTCCATTCGAAATCACAAGATTCATCATTCGGCTCTGCTGATAAAGTTATAGGACTACCCTGGCATACCTCAGGCACACCAGCTTGGCCTGGAAAGCCGTTATCTGGCATTATGGATATGGCCACATTTTCTACATTTATATCAAATGTTATTATGGTATCATTTCCAGTATTAAGATCAGTAACTAGGACATCAAAGACTTTGTCAGTTTCTGCAGTTACTGTCACCGTCGGTGAGTTTTCACCAGAAACTATACATTCATCTGGATTCCAATCTATTGTAAATGTTTCTTCACTAAATCCTTCAAAACCTACTGTAAGTTGGAATGTGTCATTAGCACATACATTCATAGGACCATCTATACTTATATCATCAAAGACGTCTTCATCCATCATCATATCTGGAACCACTACTGTTGTATCTTGAGAAACACATCCATTCTCATCTACAACTTTTGCTATTACAATAGTTGTATCCATGACTGGCATATATTCCAGTGGATTTCCTGTTCCGATTTCTTCACCCGTGTTCAAACACCAAGTTACACTATCAGCTGGCTCACTAGTGTCAGCTGTAAGAATAGCTGTGCCGCCGTCTGGAAAGATTAATGTATCTGATTCTACTTCTATTGTAGGCAAGTCTGGTAATTCTATATCCATGCTTACAGGTTGTCCACCACAGACTTGGCTGTTGCTAGAAAGCGTCACCGTATAATTTCCTTCTTCATCATAAGTATGCGTCGGGTTTGACTCATCTGACATATTGCCATCTCCAAAATCCCAGGCCAAAGCAGTAGAATCAGTAATAGAACCTGTAGGCTCAAACATTACCGTAAGTGAACCACATTCTATTGGCATATAAGTGAAACTCAAGTCGTCTGGCATTCCTATCTCAAATCTTATCGTATCACTTCTTTCGCAGCTAAACTGATTTGTTGTACAGAGAATCATAAAGAAATCATCTGTCTGATCTGAAGGGACACCTATCACAGGCGCATTGGTATCGCCACCTGAAACAATAAAGCCGTTGTTGTCTTTCCACAAATAAGTGAGGTCCTGATCAGCGTTAAGATTGGAAACCTCAAACATTGTTGTATCACCTGGGCAAATAACGAATGGCATATTGAATTCTATATCCACCATGTTATTGTCTAAGACTTCCACAGCTTCACCCAGGCCACATCTATCTTCTGTTATGAACTGTACATAGACTGAATCACCAGCCAGTTCAGATTGGGTCCCCATGAAATTTGGACCAATGGTCAGAACGTTTGTAAATGTTGGGTCGTCTGACCATATATAAGTACCTGGCAATGCAGGATCTACTGATAAATCTACCGTGTCTAAGCAGGTGCCAGGCATGTTATTGATAATATCAAAAGTCACTGTGTCTAGGAATGAATTGGTATCAACTTCTTCTGATAAGGTTACCTCTGCTCCATTAGAATAAGTACCGGTCACTTCTACTGTTATTATTGTATTAGGCGGTAATTCCACTTGTACAACAGGACCCATAAAGACCATACCATTTATAGACCAAGTCACTGATTCTAATTCCAGACATTCTGGGATAAATCCAGTATAAGTAAACTCGAAAATACCATCACCTATGCACTCTACTTCATAGTCTGCAGTCGGCGTGTAATCCGCTGGGTCGAACACCCTCGTGAAACTAGCCGTACATCCATTGCCATATACTACGTTGTATTGTACTGTAACAGGCGTGTTTGTTACACCTATCATTATTGTTGGCTCATTAGAGACTACTTGTCCGTCTACTATCCATTCTCTAGAGCTAATATTAAAACCTACTAGACTAGTTATATCAGATAGAGTGATTATTGTCTCGTTAGGATCGCCACAGTCCTCATCTACCTGAATATTTAATACTGGATTGCTTTGAGGCATGAACGAAATTGAACTTTGAAGGGTGCAACCATCAGTTAGCGTTACCATGAGACTGACATCCACTGCCTGTCTTGGAAAAACTAAAACTGTGATCGTCGGATCTGTGCTTGTTTGGCTTTGCTGACCTGACAAAGTATAAACCCAGTTGTATGTGCTTATAAGGCTCGGATTTATATTGGCAGAAAAAGTAACGTCTTGTCCATTAGGTCCAATACAAACCGATGGTGCATTATTGATAATTTCTAAATCACCAGTTCCAGCATTTCTTGCTTGTATTATATCTGTTACGGTAAACTCACACCCATTGGCATATCTTACTGTTAATTGGGCATTAATAACTTGACCTGGTAACAACTCTACATTTATAGTCTCTGAAGTTGATGTCATAGACTGACCTCCTGAGATATCATATGTCCACTCAAATCCAATCGGATTAGAAGCAATCGCATTATTCATAATGGAAGGTGACAGTGTCACTGTTTGTCCAGAAGGAGGAATGCAATCATTACCTACATTATTAGAAATGGAAATGGTAGGCTCTAAGTCTGTGACATTAAACGATTGTGTAATCGGTCCAGAGCATCCATTGTTTAAATCTAAGGTTACTGTAAAATTGTCAGAAAGAATTGTTGCCGTAATAGTATGACCTATTTCGGTCGTAATATTCCCGCCATCGTCAATAGTCCATGTGCCTACTGTCATTTGAGGATTTACGAAGTTGTATATATTTCCATTCTGCGTACAAGACTCCAATTCAACATCGAAATCAGGCGTTAAGAACGAATCTGCATTCAATGTTCTGGTTATATCTCCATAACAGTTATTGTCAAATGATGCCGTAACCGTAAATGTACCTGAAGTAATTAGCGCCGTTACGAAATCACCTGATAATGGTATTGTATTAGTTCCATCCTGAATAGTCCATGATACATTTGAATTCGTCGTATTGGTGAAGCCGAATAGATTTCCACTGCTACTGCAATTCACCAATTGAACATCGATAGCTCCATTTAATAT
>CAZIMH010000051.1:0-13523 GCA_964540155.1 uncultured Saprospiraceae bacterium | reverse complement strand
GATGGTTCGATTTTTGGACTGTATACCTAGATTTTTGGAATGCAGCACAATTCCTAGTTTTCAAACATTTAGTCAGAGGTGTCAAAATGAGTTATTTGGCCTATAGAACCTCTGTAAGTCTTGGTACATTATATTGGACAAGATTCGACAATATTACCTGCTATCGATATTGATAGCGACCTTATTTCATGGTACGCTGTTGAGCTTTACCGTGAACGATACCTATGATGCCTTTGTGCACATGTTTTTTGGTAGTCATTATGCTGAAGGTTGGTTAGAAACTTGGAATTACAAGTGGTATACAGGATTTACTATGACAAGTTATCCACCCCTTGTACATCAAATAATAGCGCTTGGGTCATTTTTACTAGGGCTTAAAGGGGCCTATATCCTCTGGGCGCTTATCGTAATAAGTCTTTTTATCAGAGGCATCTATCATTTCTCTAAAATTTGGGTGTCCAAGACTGCTGCTGCCTACGCTTGCACCATTGCTGTATTATCCTCCTCGATCACAGAAGCAATTCATATATTCGGACAATTACCTAGCCTTACTGGCATTGCCTTGCTGCTCAATGCCTGTCCAGAAATCTATAAATGGATCCGATATAATAAGTGGTCTTACTTTCTCACTGGGATGAGTATAATTGCTTGCCTTACTGCTGCCCATCACGTGACGACCATCTTTGGTATGGTCTTTTTTATAGCGCCTGTTGCAGGTGTGGCTGTAATAGACCTCTGTGCCAAAGACCTCGGCGGGATGCAAAATGTCAGGATAAGCCATGTACTCAGAAAAGTGTGGTTTGAGTTACCTAAAGCGGTGACACTTGTTATCAGTATCATACTCATTACCGTGTTCATTATCCTTCCTTATTGGATATGGAGTAAATCAGATCCTATCACTCAAGTAACTATACCGCATGGGAGTCGGGCTTCATTTATCGAAGAACCATCCTTAGGTCTGATGTTCTTTATTATTCCATGGGGTATCTTCCTTTTATTTCTACCAGGTGTCATACGCCAAGTGATTCAGAGACGTAACATATTCCTAGGAATCGCATTTCTTCTTGCCTTTGTGCTGGGCACTGGAGGCACTACACCTATTCCAAAAATGATATTGGGAGAGACTGCGTTTAACATACTCACACTGGACAGATTTACATTCTGGGCCACAATAATGGCTATTCCCTTTATAGGTCAGCTAACAGAGAGTCTGGTGACAGGTAGACTTAAGCGGTCCATTGTTCGAAGGTTGGGGCCCTCTATTCATGGCACCATCGTTTTTTGCATGGGCTTAGCCTACATAGCCGTAGCAGGTTTGGTTATCAATTTTGCTAACTTTAAATCCCTCCAACCTGACCCGATAGACATAGACCCTATCGTGAACTTCATAGAACGAGATGGTCACGAAGAATGGCGATTCATGACTTTGGGATTTGGCGATCAAATGGCTTGGTTGTCCGCTAACACGGATGCCTTATCTGTGGATGGAAATTATCATTCCGCCAGACGACTACCAGAACTAACCACACGTGCGGTAGAAAGAATTGAAAATGCAAAATACCTAGGAGAAGAAGGATTGATTGCTCTGAGAAACTTCCTAAAATTACCCAACAAGTATCACCTCAAATATATTTTCTCCAATGACAAATTCTATGAACCCCTCTTGTTCTTCTATGGCTGGGAGAAACTCAAACCTCTAGAAAACAATATAGATGTATGGGAAAGAAAGGATGTGCTGCCTCTTCCAAAAATTCTTCCTAGAAAAGAGATTCCTTCTTACCAAAAACTGATGTGGGGTGTATTACCATTCTCAGCCTTGGCCTTTGCCATTTATGTTAATTTGTTTTATTGGAGATCAAGGAAAAGGATACAACAGACACCTCTAAGGACCAGCGCACGATATCTGCCTAGCCGAAAGTGGCGACTTCTATATCTGATTTGGTTTGGGATGATTCTGCTAATTCTTCTTATGGGTGCTTATCGAATGTACAAAAATGCAAATCCAAATTTTTCTCATTCAGAACTAGTTCAATCTTATTTCCATGCCATTGACTTTAAAGAATATGAGAAAGCATTTGGTTACTTAGACCAATCGACAGGACTGACTTACGAACAATTTCTTCTAGAAAACTCACTAGAAGACGGCATTCTGGCCTCTTATGCAAGATTAGATACTGTCCGCATATTGGAAGAGAAGACGTTGTCTGAGAACAAATTAGAATTGGATGTAGAAGTCTCCTGGTTCACTGCTGTCCAAAAATATAAATCGACACATAATATGATAGCACAGAAAAAGGACAACCAATGGACCCTTACGCGTGCACCTCTACAAGCTGCTATCCCATCAGATCAGATGTTACAGATCTTAGATGTCAGTTATCACGATCACGGAAGACGCAAGGCCACACTGGATAATACAGCAAGAGAGGATATTCTAGACAGACCTGAGATATATATGAACTCTGCTAAACTCGTCAGGAAGGATGGACAATTTCATATCATTGGTGAAATCACTAACATAGATAATGTGCCCGCGTATATATCCATCGAAGGAATACTCTTAGATAAGAATGACCAAGCCATTAGTTATAATAATGCTGACAAAACACTCATCCACAATTTAATGCCAAAGGAAAAATCTCCTTTCAGAATCGATTTCAATGAGTGGGAATACATAGATAAAAAAACCAAGATGAAAGATGTCGTCAGTTTCCACATTAATGCACAGGCACTAGTGACCGACGAAAAGATCTATAAGTTCAGTGGACTTAAAGAACTTTCTATCCAAAATAATAAAATCTCTGGGTGGTATGATAACTATGGAAACAAAGAGATTAGTATCCCTCAGATTCTGGTAGAAAAAAGAAAGAACGGAGACCTGATCTGGGTAGAGGATTACTATCTGGACACAGGCATACGTCCACAAAGACAACGACCTTTTTCTATCCCTATAGAGTCGGGTAGTGACGTGCTGATCAGCGCCAGAGCAGAGGACATCAATATCTTATCTAATAGTCATATAAATGAGGGCCAAAGAATTTATTTGCCTTCAGGGAGTAATCAAGCTGTAGCGCCTATGCTGACGCTAGGTGATATCGAATTCAATTTATATATCAATGGACTAATCGCCGAATGAGTCTAAGAATAAAAATATTGATTCTAGCGGCAATGGCACTGATCTCATGCAACGAAAATCTAGTGCCATCAGATACTGTAGATGTAGGGAAAGTCAGCCTACTATTTAAACATGACAATGGCACAGTGGTCGGGGAAGAAATGTTAGTCCTTGTGACAAGTGAAGTGAATAAAAATATTCCAATGACCTTACTGATGACCTCAGGCCTTGGCATAAGGAAATATGATATCTACAGCAAAGTCAAATTAGTTATCCCAGGAGACCACCTTACTGAATCCGGAAAATACACCTTCTCAGTCCTACACGCAGGTGAATTAAAGGCAGAGGAAAACGTCACACTTAGCGCTGGTGAAATTGCAAACCCTTTAGATCTATATACAGGGCCAAGATCCATACTAGTAGGTCAGAAGCAAAAAACGATGATTACCACCATACCAAGTGACAAATATGATAATGGCATCACTGAGAAGACTTCTATTCTAGTCAGTACTGATAGATCTCAGACAGATAATCAAGCTGTCCAAATCAATAATCTATTAGCAGTATATGAATTGACTTCTGACAACAAAGCAAAAATAATTAATGCAGGTGTATCTAAAGATGAGAAATCTGCAAAAGCACAAACAATCATCCAGGAAGCGGATTGGGCTACAGATTTCACCATTCAAGTTGTAGATAAGTATCCATATGCCGATAACAATCATTACACAAAGATTAGAACCAATAAACTCTTCGATAAACATGGCAACCAAGTAGCTAACGGTACGTTGCTGACCTTTGCCATTACAGACGATGAAGGCAATCAGTCAAGTTATAATGGTATAGTAATAGATGGATACGGGAATGTAAATCTGAGAAATCCTAACATACCAACCACACTTAAGGTAGTAGCACACATAGGCCCATTTAGTTCAAGTAATTTACTTGCACTTACCTATAGTTCAATCATCAAACGAATTCCTTTCCGGTTTAATTCCAATTCTGATTTACTAGAAATAGGTCCTATCGTAGCACACGAAGGTCAGTTTATTCCAGATGGCACACTTGCTGAATTGAGAATTAAGGATGAATTATTTACTACAGAGGTTATAGATGGCGAATGCAATTTCAACCTTAATGAACTAAATAATTCCAAATTAAATACATTGCATTTGAGTATAAGTGGACTAGAACAAAAGATTGTCATTAAATGATGTCTTTACTCAAATATCGCTTCTTCTATCTCCTCTTTACCTGCGTTACGTTAGTAATGGCTGTCATCTTAGTATCTAGGATATTAGGCTATGTTCATTCTGGGGCTGCCTCAGAGAACACCTATGAATTAGGTATAGCTCAACTCAAAAATCACAATCCTCAAATGGAATGGAAAGAAGACGATTTAGATGTCAGAGGAGAAATGACAGAATACTTAAGAATAGAACTAACACAAGCATATAGCGATGCCTGGGGTATGCTTAATCTTAGCATCATAGAAAACAAAGACCTAGGCCTAGAAGGCTACTTCACAAAACCTAAAATAGAAGCCATTAATAAACTAGAGTATGATGGAATGATAACCGATCGTTCGGATCTAAATCACAATATGAAACTGCACTTTATATCCTATGACAATCAGGTCGTAAGTTTCACAGATTCTGATGTGGTCGTGGAAACAACAGTCGACGTTAATGGCAATTCAGTTACACTTAAAGATACTTCGGATTATAGAATTGTCATGACTAGAAATGATGGCAGATGGTTAGTAAATAAATTAGTGAGGAATTAATTACTGCTGTAAAGCCGTCACAATAATATTCCAAATTAATCTTTATAAACTGGTGATAACTATTTACTAAATCAATACTTAGTACTTACTGCCATCGCGGGTTGGTAATTAGACTCTGCCTGCTCGTCTTTAGCTATGAAGTTCTCGAAGTGCATAAGATACCACTCTACAATATCAGTCATAGGTAAAGATGTTGCTGCAGCATAATTAGCCTCTCCCATTTGTCTACGATACTCACTGTCTAATACTAAAGATTCTATGGCGTCTGCCATACTTTCTACACTAGCTGGTGTGAAGAAAGAACCTTGATAACCTTCCTCTTCTATGAGTTCCTTGAGGTCTCCAATATTTGGCAACACAACAGCTTTGGCAAAGCTCCCTGCCTGGTGCAATACACCAGAACTGCCTGTAGTAGACGTATAGGGGAAAACGACCACATTACTGCTTCTAAATAATCCTGGCACATCTTCTTCTTCTACATATCCCCAATAGATAATATCCGATATATGAGAATATGCATGCTTAATATTATCAAGGTATCCTAGTGAGTTAGGGTTGTCACTCCCAGCGATAACAAGCTCCATATCACGACCAGTCCGTTCCTTTACTATCTCAACTGCCTCTATTAGTTTATCCACTTTCTTATATGTACCAAACTTTCCAAAAGTCATGATCCTCATCTTATCTGTCTCTATTTCAGTTGTAGGTGGCACGATATCAAAGGTGCCATGTGGAATTAAAGCCACATTATTTGCCTTATACTTCTTTTCTAATATTCTTACATACTTAGGCATCGTAACCGCCAACAGGTTGGATTGTAAAAGAATCTTAGTCAGTACTGTGCCAATAAGTCCATACACTTTTTGCAATAACTTGTTCTCTGTAATCTTCGCAGACTTATAGTCTACTGTCTCTGTTATATTATGCAGGAGGGTCACAGCTGGCATCCCCATCATACGCGTCAGTCCTGGCATTAACAAACCCAGGGCAGCTACTAATTTATTATCTCCAAAAGATAAAAACTGAATGTTATACAATACCACATCAGGTTTTTCTTTCTGCAAGGTTTTCAATATGGATACAGGCGTGCTGAGCTTATTGAATGCCCAACAGTCCAATATTCTTATGACAGTCCCAGACTCATTAGTTGTGTCAGGATATGCTTCTGGAATTTTGTTCGTGAGTATGACAATCTCTGTTACCTCGTCTTTTTTTATAAAATTCTTGACAAGATGAAAAGCATACTCATTAAGTGTACCCTTACTAGGTGGATATGGACTTACTATTGCAATTTTCATGAAGATAAATGTTGTAGTTCAAAATTAGGAAGTGCCTCTTCTATATGATCATCTGATGATATAGATGAACCACCTGTAGTCATTTTATATATAATCATTCCCATCAGCATGGCACTCAAGACACCTATCTGAATCCAGATAACCTGAGCCATAGATTCGTGGAATAATATGATTGCTGTTATTTGCATTATCCCGAATACTAAAGCGATAATGACTGGAATATATTTTTCTAATGAGAGGTAGTAGTATACAAAGACATTGGCACAGGCAAATATGCTTGTCGCTATGGTGTACAGATATAGATAACTTGAGACAGAAAGATACTCAGCACCAAAGGCAACCTGTATTATCCAATCTCCGAAAAGATACATTGTTACTATAGCACTCCCACAAAGTCCTGCCACGAGCATCATCGCTCGCCAGAAATAAACAGCATGTGGCTTGCCTTCTTTCTCTAGCGTAATGACCTTAGGGAACAGAACCATTACAACTGACCAAGTCAGAAAAAATATGGCTTTGCCTAACGTAGCCAAGGAGGCATATAACCCAGCCTCATTAGCTTCAAAATAATGCTTCACTAAAATGATATCCCCATTATTAATCAGGACTTGGCTGAGCTCATAAAGTATCGTCATCCACACGAAAGACAACAACTGCATTTTGCCTATCTGCTTTGATTCTGTATCAGGTATAACTTCACGGAATAGAACTACTACCACTAAGAAGGATAACAAAAAGCCCATTCCTATAATCTCTGAATAATGATCAGCTACCAGAAATATTAATCCTATAGTCGCCCCTACTCTGACTATCATCTCTACGACATAGGTCATTGCTAAGCGCCCAAACTGCTGTTTTCCTTGAATGACACCTCGCTGCACACAGAGTCCCATATAAAAAGGCAATCCAGCAAATACAATCATTAGAGAATAAGAAGAATCAAACTGTAAATAATTCTTTATTCCCTGAGACCCTAACAGCAGGATCATCATAGTAACTATCGCAAAAATCCAAACACGATTCTTCAATAATGTGAGCCAACTGTGCTCATCCTCTGCTTCCAGTTTGGCAGCTATCATTTGCACTCCCAGACCTAGAAAAGAGAATATCATTACAATCACTGCAAGAATATTGGCTTCTGAAAAACCTTCTGGACCAAGCCATCGTGCTAATATCACATTCAGCCCATAGTTGCATATATTAACAACTAAAGTTGCCAGCAGGAGGATGGCCTCACTGTATTTATCTAACCAATATGATAAGTTCTTTTCCAATAACTAAAATTGCAGGCTAGGCCATTTCTACATTGAAATAATTATGCAGCTTAGTTAGGTACATAAATTCCTCAGCCGGATGATTCTTTTTACTGATTAGCACCAGTCGCTCACCCAATGAATTGGCTTTACGATGTGCCATCGTCAGGGTATTGATGCCAGTAATATCTATGCGCTTAAGGTCTCTTATGTCTACGTAGCAATCCTGCTTTTGTTCTTCTAGCAAGTGAAAGAGATCTCGCTTTAAATCCATAGCGCCTTTGCCAGTCAAATCTCCAGACAGAATCACAGTCAATCTGTCTAAGTTATTATCTATAGTTTTCTCTAGTTTCATAATCTATTATTTTAATCGATGTAATTAGAACTTATAGCTTAATCTCAACTTAGTTTCGTTATAAGAAAATATTCCCAATATATTATTAGCTGCCGCGGTGGATGCGAGATAACTCCCTTGTATACCTAATCCACTTTTGAAATTATATCCTAGTAAGGCTTCTATTCTTGTCGTCGCCCTAGGCTCACTTCCATTTATTCTCTCACTCCCAAAAGAAGTCTGGAATGCATACTTAATAGCTGACCCATTATTATCATTATCTATTCGCATAAAACCTTCTAACAGGTGATAACTCTCTGGGCTGAAATAAAAAATATTGCGTTCTAGGAAAGAGATATAATTATGACTTATCCCTACTTTGACAACAGGATTATCTGTCAGCATATAGTATAGGGAATTATAGCTAAGTCGACGGATATTACCATCTGACTGCGTGGTCAAAATGCCATTAGAATACAATCCCAATCTAGGCGTGATGAGTATATTAAAGGCTCCGGACAAGTTCCTTCCTTGCACCTGTCTATTAATTAAATTTATTCCATAATCATGGAGTCTAGATTCATAGCTGAGTTTAGCGTAGAATCTCTGAGAAGGAAAAAATTCCACAGCAGCATTACCAAGAAAGATATTAGACTGGACCTCATTAGATCTGGTAGTCAGATAATCCACACCTAGGTGTAAGTATATTTTATCACTCATGATAAAGCGATTAGCAATCCCAAGTCTCTGGATCTTCGCTATGTCAGTCTCTACTCTATAGCTTTCTTGTACAGCTCCCCTGAGGCTCAATCTATGTCTGTCGGCTAAGGGAATGTCTACGCCAATCAAATACTGTTTGGACTGGTTATCATCTCCATCATAAGCATAACTATATTCACCAAAAACATGCTTCTTTCCTGCTTCTTCTACTTGCTGATATAAATCTTGTACTTTCTGTGCACCATCTTCCCAGTCTGATATATCATCCAATAATTCAGTAGACTGACTGTAACTTCCTTGCTTGTACAGCTGAAAAGCATGTGCTAGACTAATATGATTTTTCGAGTTAAGTGCTGTAGCGTCAGTTCCTTTCAGCGCTAGGGCCTTGTGAATGTATTCTAAAGCAATTTCGTTTTTCTGAATGGAAGCATGCGCATGGGCATACCCTAGGTTAGCTACAAAGTTGTCAGGTTCATTTGTCAGAATAGACGCATAAGCTTGTATGGCTTTATTAGCTTCCTTATTCCATAAATATGCCTCAGCCACATTAAGTTCTATCTCCGTGTCATCAGGATAAGCTTCATCGAGCTCAAGCAGATAACTGAGCGCTTCTAGAGGTCTGCCGCCTAAGCCTACCGCACGTGCATGACAGATTCTTGCAGTCTTATCATATACGCCGAAGTATTCTTCAAAATAGACTTCAGCGCTTGCATACTGATTGGTAGCAAGTAAGTCAAAACCCTGCTGTAATGGATCCTGGGCCATTACACTCAAAGGCATACTGATACCTATCAAACTCATTATCACTATAATGACTTTAAGCCCAAACACATTTGGGCTTATTACACTTTCTTCTTTTAGTCCTATCATATACATACTGTATTCATACAGTTTATTACATAAATGTTGGGGTGTTGGGTGGATGTCTAATGGTTGCTTATCAGTATCCTGATAAGCTGAAAATGCAGCCTTATCTAGATAAGATTAATACTGCTGAAAAGAATAGGCTTGTGTGCTCTGCTAATAGGGATTACTTTATTACCTATGACGAGAGAGTTGTCCTCTATATCAATAATCTTATCCAGATTAATAATAAAAGACCTATGAACCTTAAGGAATCTTGAATGCTGTAATCTCTCGGCGAGTGACTTCAGGGCACCATATATAATATGCATGCGCTCTGTAGTGATGACCTTAATATAATCGCCTACATTTTCGAAATATAGAATTTGGTCATAAGGCAACCTGACAAACTTGCCATCACTCTTTATATAAAGTTCCTTTGCTTCTGAACTCAGTCTGGCACTATTACGATGTTCAAAATTCTTTTGAATCTTCTCTACTGTCTTTGCGAATCTGTTAAGCCCAATTGGTTTTGCCAAAAAGTCTGTTACATCATAGTCATAAGCATCTACTGCATACTTTTTATTAGATGTGGTGATGACTACTTGTGGTAGATATGTCAGCGTTTCCATGACTTCTAAACCACTGATGTCCGGCATCTCCATATCTAGAAACATCAAATCAATTTTCTCATTAATCATAAATTCTACGGCTGGAAGTCCTGCCGAAAACGAATTGATGACATTGATGCATTCTGTGGTAGAGCAGTATTGTTCCAGCACAGCGGCTTCCATCGGGTTGTCTTCTACGACAATAGTTCTTATACTCATACTAGGGAATTTAAGTGGGAATTAATTCGCTTTAGTTCTTCCGCTACGATCCCATACTTGGTATCTAGAAGCACTTTGAGTTTGGTATAATGAGTGGTTACTTCTGCTGAGTTATTTATTGCAGAAAGTTCTAGCTGGGATGTGAGTTCTGAAAGTCTTGGTAGACCTACCCAACTAAAGTTATTTTTGATTTTATGCGTCACTTTCTGGATCGCCTCATAATCTAAGGCATCGACAGCTGATTTTAGTTCTTCAATATCAGAGTCTATATTATTTATGAATGTAGAGAATATTTTCTGACCAAAATTGAGGTTATTACCAAAATTTTGGTTCAGGAGATTAGTGTCCAGTTCTTGGTTAAACTGGTATTTTACTTCAAAAGCTAGAGAGGGCTCTTGCTTATATGCACGGGCTAAGTGGGATTTCATAACAACACCTCATGGTGGATACCTACTGGGCATCCTAATTCTCAAAAATATTCTTCACAATTAAGACAGCCTCTTGGATATAGTACCCCCTAGATTATGACTATAACTAGGCACTAGACCCCTCCTAATTCCTTGAATGACAAGTAGATGACATAATGTTATGGGCAAAAAAAATAGGGACAGATCAAAAATGACCCATCCCTATAGGATATAGTTAAAACTTTATTGTCTTAATTGATTACGATAGCTACTTTACCATCGCCTTCGCCCATGCCCTTCGCATCTATTTGCTTATCTGGCACGCCTAAGGTAACTAACATATCATGAACTACCTTAGCTCTGGCCTTAGTTACGCCTTTCTTTGCACCATCAGCGGCACTCACTTGTACAGTGATTTTTGAATCCGGCATGCTTTTAAGCGCGGATGCTAGACCTTCTACTTCATTCTTAGAAAAAGAAGTAATTCTGTTTGATTCAGGATCAAAAACGATGTCTTTCAGTGAATAATTAGACACTGAACCACCTTCCGCTTTCTTTTTGAACATACCACCGAAGAGGTCCTTGAAGGCATCTGCAGTCTGTCCAGCAGCACCTGCAACCGCGCCTCCTACAGCTTTTCCTGCATCTCCTATTGCTTGGCCTACTTTAGCTAAGAATCCTAAGCTCTTACCATCTGCATCGAAGTATTCGCCATCTTTTACCGTAAACTCTCCACTCTTAAGAAACATTTTGCCATCTCTCATGAGATTACCATCAGCATCCAAAGAAAGACCAGCTACTGCAGCCATCTTATCTTTTGCCATGTCTCCAGCTTTTTTCATACCATCTTTTGCCATCCCCTCTTTCTTCATTCCATCGCCATCATGGTGATGCTTTCCTTTATGAACAGTACCATCTGCATGAGTATGTGTATGTTTCTCACCTTTTTTGTGATCGCGCATTTTCTTCTTTTCCTTTTTCTCCATGGCTACACCTTCCGCTTTATCACCACCGTCTTTACCGCCCATCTGTTGCATTAAGAACCAACCACCTCCTGCAAGAAGTAAAAGAGGAATTAGCCACTTTAAGAATCCTCCACCACTTTTTGCAGTTTCTGTTGCAGCTGTTGTTCTCGTTGCAGCTGAGGTAGCCGCTCCTAATACATTATCTAATTTCTGATTAGATAAGTAAGATTGTAGTCCAGAAGCATCTAGATTATTATTCTTAACCACTTTACCCAATGATCCCAACAGGATTGGTGAAGCTAGATTCATTAGCTTAGAAGAGGCACCTGCATTTAATCCTGGCGCTTTTGCCATATCAGCCACCTTGTTGCCAAAGAGAGAATCATTGAGCTTAGAGCCCATGTCCATAAAAGAAGAAGAATTTCCACCTTCAAGAGATGAAGACAAGTTGTTAAGTGTTCCTTCGCCCAAGTCGTTGCTCTTTATCATATCCAAGAGTTTCCCAGCACCTTCTTTTGTAGAGCCCGTAGATATAAGACCCTTCAACATAGAAGGTAACATACTTGTAAGTGCGGTCTGTGTTACAGAAGCATTAGAACCGATAAGAGAAGCAATTTTTCCAACAACATTGCCAGATAGAACGCCTTTTGCGACGCTAAATAAATTGGTCATTTTGTATTATTTGTGATTAGATTACAATTAGAAATAATCTTTTTTTCGGTTTCTGGCCAATCCTCACAAGACGAGCATGGGAAATGCTACAAAATTAGGACTTAAAAGTCTCTACTAAGTCACAATAAAAACTATTACAAGGAAAAGTTACTCAAATATTTTATTCTTTAGGTAGACTTGACTGGATTAACTGCTAGATTTCTGTGATTACTAAAGCATTCATATTAAGCTTTAGCGCTTTTCATAATAGATATACAGGTGATGGCCACCCAAAAGCTATCTAGTACAAAGGCCGTTCTTTGGACTACAGGTAAGTAGGTTTCCCATAAGCGAAATTGATACAGCAGAAAGAAAATTATACTCAGGATAAGACAGAAGATTGCAAACCCACCCTTCTGAATCGAAAACTGGAAATAATATTCTGTGATGAGTAGATATACCAGTACACAACCCAAGATACCTGAGATAAGAACAACCGTATCATGATGCACTGAGAATAGGAATAAGAATACAGTCATAGAGGTGACCCCTAATATCTGCACCGTCTTCAATCTCCAGTTATAAGACTTGAATCTAGAAGGTAGGATGTAGAAAAATACCGCCATCCCTATAAAAAGAAAGGTATTACCTATAATAGCGACTGTCCGTGCGCCATTCTCAAATCCACCAGACGAAAACTGTTTCATTAAATCACAAAAAAGGTGTTCTGTCCATGTATATACATCTTGTCCATCACCATATTTATCAGCTGCTACGATAAACAAAAGGATGTATACCACTAATCCTATAATAGGAATGAATGGCAGATAGGGTTTTGTGAGAAACTTATGTTTTAGAGAATTTTGCACTAGATAATTTTTCTACAGTACTTAACCGGGTGCGAATTTAATGAAATAGATAAATCTACTATGGAGGTGACTGAATGTTTCTGATTCATCAGAATGGAAGCAAGTAAATCTTGCTTTCAAGAGAAGGAACCTCAACATCAGTTGAGGATGGGAGGCATACGAGAAACTGAATGTTTCTGATTCATCAGAATGAAAGCAAGTAAATCTTGCTTTCAAGAGAAGGAACCTCAACATCAGTTGAAGATGGGAGGCATACGAGAAACTGAATGTTTCTGATTCATCAGAATGGAAGCAAGTGAACCTTGCTTTCAAGAGAAGGAACCTCAACATCAGTTGAGGATGGGAGGCATACGAGAAACTGAATGTTTCTGATTCATCAGAATGAAAGCAAGTAAATCTTGCTTTCAAGAGAAGGAACCTCAACATCAGTTGAGGATGGGAGGCATACGAGA